>NZ_JBFUJE010000135.1:0-9075 GCF_056401535.1 Luteibacter sp. P4_E6
GCTTTTCCTCGACGTGGGCCTCAACAAGCGTGAGGCCAAGGAATTCGTGGACGCGTATTTCGAGGTCGTGCGCGAGGCACTGGAACGAGGTGAGCAGGTCAAGTTGTCCGGCTTCGGCAATTTCGACCTGCGGCAGAAGAATCAGCGGCCCGGTCGCAATCCCAAGACCGGCGAAGAAATTCCCATCTCGGCCCGGCGGGTTGTCACCTTCCGTCCTGGCCAGAAACTCAAGGTAAGAGTCGAGGGTTATGCTGGATCCAGGGAATAACACCGAACTTCCGGCGATCCCGGCGAAGCGCTACTTCACCATTGGTGAAGTCAGTGAGCTTTGCGGCGTCAAGCCGCACGTCCTTCGCTACTGGGAGCAGGAGTTCCCGGCCCTCAAGCCCGTCAAGCGCCGCGGCAATCGCCGCTACTACCAGCGCCACGACGTGCTCATGATTCGCCAGATCCGCTCGTTGCTTTACGACGAGGGCTTCACCATCACGGGCGCCCGCGCTCGCCTGGAAGGCCCGCAGGCTCGTATGGAAGCGAGCATGTCGCACCAGATCGTCCGTCAGGTGCGTCTCGAACTGGAAGAAGTACTGACCCTCCTTCGTCGCTGACCCGCTTCCGCAGGTCACGGCGTTGCTGCTACAATCGTTTGCTCGTCGGGGTGTAGCGCAGCCTGGTAGCGCACTACGCTGGGGGTGTAGTGGTCGCGAGTTCGAATCTCGCCACCCCGACCATTATTCAAAAAAACGGCGTCCCTCGCGGGGCGCCGTTTTTTTTGAACAATGTGGGAGCCGATTCATCGGCGAAAAACCAACGAAGTGATGATGCGAAAGCCCTGTGCGGGAGCCGGCTTCGCCGGCGATAGCGACAAGGTCAGGTAGAGGGTGCCGTCGTCGCCGGGGTCGCAACCGCCGGCCCGGCCGCCGTGAATTCCCGCACCACCGACGCGGTCTTCGACTTCCTCTTGAACTCCGTCGTGACCACCAGCCTCGAATGATCAGCCGCAACCGCATAGTGCTGCACGATGTCCCCGCGCTTGTCGTCGATGTGGATGACTATCACAAGATCGTCGCCGTCCCAGCCCGCCCGCGTGACGTCACCCGCGTTGTCCTTGCCCGTCACCATCGGCACATTGCTCGCACGGCCGTTGGACGAGATCACGAGGTTGCCCGGCCGTATCGCGATGTCCAGTGTGTCGGGAAGCAGCAGGGCGCGACGAAGCATGTCGCCGCTTCCGCTGACGGCGTTGCCGGCGCCACCGCCTGCACCTGCGCCACCACCCGCACCGCCGCCGTGCCGGCCACCACCTCCCATGCCACCGCCACCTCCGTGACCGTGGCCGCCACCCATGCCGCCGCCGTGACCGGACCCGCCGGCCGCAGGCGCGGCGTCGGGGTCCTCGCTGTGGGATACGTCGACCACCCAGTGGCCGTCGAAGGAGTGCGGATGGTCGGGAGAGGCGGCCAACCGGATGCCGTTACTGGCGCAGCCAGCGAGAGCGACGATGCAGGCGATCGTCAGGCCACGCAGGGCAGGGTGGGAACGGTGCATCGATAGGGTCCAGGCTTGGGGTTATGGACTGTCCAACGTGAGCCAGAACGTTACGTTGACCCGGCTCAAGATTTCCCGCGGTCCGCCGAAAGCCATCGTGTCCGCCGGTCACGGCGATCAAAGGGGATGACGATGACGCTGGAAGCTCGCGAGCGCGCAAGCGCTGCCTTGAACGACGCCCGGGCCAAGGCCGCCCGCCTCGCCGATATCGACCCTTTCATGATCGACCTCTCCCTGCGCGAGAACCCCGTGGGTTCGCGCGTCGGCCAGACCCTGGACGAAAAGCTCGCGATCCTGCCTCAGCTACGCACGTTTGGTTTTCGCAMTATTTCGTTGGGCACGCTGGATTACGCGATTCCCGACGAACTGGAAGTCGACGATGACTTCATGATCCGCCTGCGTGATACCGGTACGGACATGACCGGTTGCTTCGCCTTCACCGCGATGGGTATCGCGTCGCCCGACGGCACGTTTACGCCCGATCCGTCGCAGCTGAAACTTCGTGACTATCGCGTGCCGAATACGGTGAGCGAGATCTACCTCAGTTCGTTCGGCATGGAAGGCATGTACGACCTTCCCACGCTCAAGCGGAGCCTGCCAGCGAGCGTCCAGTGGCTCAGGGAGAACATCGTCGGCGAAGATGGCGGGGCACCGCGCATCTTTATCAACATCGTCGACGGTTGCGATGCGTTCGCCGAGGCAAGCGACGCGACGTTCGAGATCATGGAACTGCTCGCGGGACTACCGATCGAGGGCGTCACGATGGAGGACGACCGTGGCACGTATATGCCCTTCCAGGTCGGCGCGTACGTCGCCGCCGCGCGCGCGATCCTGCCGCCGTCGATGAAGCTGTTGATGCACATCCACTCTGGCGCGGGCTTCGAGAATGCCTCCATGATCGAGGCCTTGCTCAATGGTGCCGACGGTGCCTGGGGCGGCTTGCCGAAGCGTGCGGCGGTCATCGGCCACGCTTCCCTCGGCGAGTTGCTGGCCAACCTCGTCAGGACGGGCAACAGCAAGGTCACGAACACCTACCGCATGGACGAACTCCTGCCGTTGGCCACGGATCTGCAGGTGCTCGACGAGGCCGGCCCGGTGCCTGACGACCTGCCCATCTTTGGACACAACGCCTATCGGCTGTCGCTGGGTGCGTTCCGCCAGCGCCCCGATCGCTTCATGGACCTGCCGCCGGACCGCATCGGCGGCGAGTATCGGTACCGCATCTGCCCGGTGGTGAGCGACGTGGAAGCGGTGCGTGGCCGGCTTGCCGAGGTGAGTGGYAAACCGCCGGAGGACTATGCGGACGAGGTGATCACCATGATGATTCGTCTGATGCGCCGGGAACTTCGTCGCGGCCTGCGTATCGATTACGACGAGCCGGAGCAGGTCATGGCCCTGTATGCCCGCGCGCTGGYGGCCCTGGCACAGCTCGTGTCCATCTCCTCCGGGGAGCCGGCGTAGTCTCCGGGGCCGTGGGACTAAGTTTTWGCCGTTTCCGCCGGTACACTGTCGGGGCCGTCGGTGGGGGACAAGGCAGGTCATGAGCATCGAAGACATCATCCGCGAAGAAGACGTCGGGGTTTACAAGACCCTGCTCGAATCCACGCGTGCCATTCCCTGGAAAATCGAATGGGCGACGCTGAGCTTCGCCTACATCGGCCCGCAGATCGAAGAGCTGTTGGGCTGGGCGCCGCAATCCTGGGCGACCGTGCAGGACTGGGCCGATCGCATGCATCCGGAAGATCGCGCCTGGGTCTTCGACTTCTGCGTGTCGCAATCGCAGGCTGGCGTCGATCACGAAGCCGACTATCGCGCCCTGACCAAGACGGGTGAATACGTCTGGATTCGCGATGTGGTCCACGTCGTGCGCAATCCGGACGGCTCGCCGAATGCACTCATCGGATTCATGTTCGACATCAGCGAGCGCAAGCGCACCGAAGAGAAGTTGCTCGACATGCAACGCGAACTGGAGGAGTTGTCCTTCAAGGACGGGCTCACTGGCGTCGCCAACCGTCGTCGCTTCGACATGGTCATGGAAATGGCCTGGCGGGACGCGCGGCAGAGCCGCCAGACCTTGTCGCTGGTCGTCCTCGATATCGACTTCTTCAAGCAGTACAACGATCACTACGGCCATCTGGAAGGCGACGAGTGCCTCAAGCGCGTCGCGTCGGCACTGTCGAACATCGTGCGGAACCCGGACGACCTGCTTTGCCGCTTCGGTGGCGAGGAATTCGTGCTCCTGATGCAGAATACCGACGAGGCAACCGCCCTCGCGCTGGCCTGGCGCTGCCTCGACCTGGTGGAAAAGGCCATGATTCCGCATGCGGGTCTGGGCGCAGGCAAGCGGCTTACCCTTAGTGCGGGTGTGCATACCCTGGTGCCCAAGGAAGGCGACGAGATCCTGCCGGCGATTGCCGTGGCAGACCGTCGTCTCTACCTGGCCAAGCAGCGCGGACGCGCCCGCGTCGTCGCCGAAGGCGGCGACTAACCAGGTCGCTCGATGCAGGCGACTACATCGATGACTACCGGCTCGAAAGGAGCCGATTCATCGGCGATGGGTACTTGCGCCACGGTCAGAAATCGCCGCTGAAGCGGCTCCCACATCGAGGGTGAGACGGTGGACCCGGAGATACTGCGCCGCCTGCTACGCGCAAAGGACCGGATGGATGCCGCCTCGAACGAGGCCTGGCCGGTGCACCGTCTCGCGCGCGTAAGTCACGTTTCCGAAGCGCATTTCGCGCGCTCGTTCAAGCAGGCCTTTGGTCTTCCTCCGCACCGCTACCTGCTCACTCGCCGCCTCGAGCGGGCAAAGGCCTTACTGCGGGACACAGCGTTGCCTATCCTCGACATCGCGCTGCAGACAGGCTGGAACAGCCTGGGTACGTTCGGCCGCGTGTTTCACGATGTGAATGGAAAGAGTCCCAGCGCGTGGCGCGCTTTTGAGCAGGCTGCCCGCCATGAACTGGCCGAGGTGCCGCACTGTTTCGTCAGCGCCGCCTACAGGCCCGACATCACGACCGCAGTTTCGGAGAAGCGACGGATCGTGCAGGCTGGTAAAAAAGGGGCTCCCAACAAACCGGAGTTCTCATGAGCCAGGGTATCGGAGTAGTAGGGCTGTACGTTCGCGACCAGGACGAAGCCCTCGAGTTCTATGTCGAAAAGCTCGGATTTCGTGTCCACACCGACGCGCAAAACGGCGACTTCCGCTGGCTGACCGTGCAGCACCCGGAGCAGCCCTCGCTGCAGTTGGGTCTGTTCAAGCCGCAGGCGCCGGTGCTCGACGAGGCGACCGCGCAAACGATGAGCGAGGTGGTGGCGAAAGGCGCCATGCCGCCGCTGGTACTGAACGTCGACGACTGCCGTGGCGCCTACGAGCGTATGCGCGCCCGCGGTGTGGAATTCACACAGGCGCCCGAAGAACGCTACGGCAATGTCGACGCCAACTTCCGTGATCCCTCGGGCAACGGATGGAAGATGATCGAGTCCCGTCGGCCTCAGTAGAGCGCGCGTGCCTTAAGGGTGCCTTCGATCGCCGCCAGTTCGTTACGCAACGAGGCGGCGTGTTCTTCGGTCGTGGTCACGTCGATCACCACGTAGCCCACCTGGCCAGACGTTTGCAGGTACTGGCCGTCGATGTTCACCGCGGCGCGCGAGAACACGTCGTTTACCCGCGACAGCACGCCGGGAATGTTCCGGTGGATGTGCAGCAGGCGGCGGCTGGTCGGGTGACCGGGCAGGGATACCTCGGGGAAATTCACCGCAGAGAGTGTGCTGCCGTTGTCGCTGTAACGCACCAGCTTCGACGCCACTTCGATGCCGATGTTCTCCTGAGCCTCGGCAGTGCTGCCGCCGACGTGCGGGGTGAGGATCACGTTGTCCATGCCCACCAGTGGCGAGATAAAGGGGTCGGTATTGCCCTTCGGCTCCACGGGGAAGACATCGATGGCCGCGCCGGCCAGGTGCTTCGAGCGCAGCGCGGCAGCGAGCGCATCGATGTCGACGACGGTACCGCGCGACGCGTTCACCAGCATCGAGCCGGGGCGCATGCGGGCGATCTCGGCGGCACCGATCATGTTTTTCGTCTGTGCCGTTTCCGGTACGTGCAGGGTCACCACGTCGGCACGCTCGAGGAGGTCTTCGAGACTCGAGGCCGGCCGGGCGTTGCCCAGCGAAAGCTTGGCTTCCACGTCGTGGAAGATCACCCGCATGCCCAGCGATTCGGCGAGCACGCCAACCTGGGTGCCGATGTGGCCGTAGCCGACGATGCCGAGGACCTTGTCGCGAACCTCAAAGCTGCCGGCTGCCGATTTCGACCAGCCGCCACGGTGGYACTCGGCATTCTTTTCGGGAATGCGGCGTACCAGCATGATCGTCTCGGCGATGACCAGCTCGGCCACGCTGCGGGTGTTGGAGTAGGGCGCGTTGAACACCGGCACGCCCAGGCGCTCGGCTTCCGCGGTATCCACCTGGTTGGTGCCGATGCAGAAGCAGCCGACGGCAATGAGGCGCCGCGCTTCGGCCAGGACCTCGGCCGTAAGGTGGGTGCGCGAGCGGATGCCCACGATGTGCGCGTCGGCAATGCGCTCCTTGAGGTCGTCCTCGGAGAGCGACTTCTCGTGGAACTCGATCTGCGAGTAGCCGGCCTGACGGAAGGTATCCAGCGCGCTGCGGCTGACGCCTTCGAGCAGCAGGACCTTGATGTCTTCTTTCGGGTACGACGTGCGCTTCATGGCCGGGCTTCAGATCCGTGGACGAGAGACTCACTATGCCAGAGAGTGCCGTTCATGTTGCAGCGCAGTGGACGCATGGCCGTCGCGCTGGCACCCTGCCGGGGAACCCCGAGCGAGAGCCCCATGACCGATCCGCGCCTGTCCGAGCTTGCCCGCCTGCTGCCCGAGCTCAAGTTGTCCACCGACCCCGGCGACCTTGAACACCACGGTCGCGACTGGACGCGACGCTGGACGCCCGCTCCTTTGGCGATCGCCTTTCCCGCCTCGATCGAGGAAGTACAGGGCATCGTCCGTTGGGCCAACGGCGAGGGCGTGGGCGTGGTCCCCTCGGGCGGCCGGACGGGCTTGTCGGGCGGTGCCGTCGCGGCGCACGGTGAGATCGTGGTCAGCCTGGACCGGATGAACCGGGTACTCGACTTCGACCCGATCGACCGGACGCTGACCGTACAGCCGGGCATCGCCCTCGAGGCGGTGCACAACGCGGCCCGGGAGCGCGGTCTGCTCTATCCCGTGGATTTTGCCGCCCGCGGGTCCTGTCAGATCGGTGGCAACATCGCGACCAACGCAGGCGGCATCCGGGTCATCCGTTATGGCAATACGCGCCAGTGGATCGCCGGGCTCAAGGTCGTGACGGGCACCGGTGAGCTCCTCGATCTCAACCGTGGCTTGGTCAAGAACGCGTCCGGCTACGACCTGCGCCACCTGGTGATCGGTTCCGAAGGCACGCTCGGACTCGTCGTCGAGGCCACGCTGAGCCTTACCTCCCCGCCGCCGCCCTCTCAGGTCATGCTCCTGGCGGTGCCGGCAATGGACGCGTTGATGAAGGTATTCGCCGAGGCGCAGCACCGCCTGACGCTGGGTGCCTTCGAGTTCTTCACCGATCGCGCCTTGCATCATGTGTTGGCCCACGGTGCGCAGCGACCCTTCGAGGAAACGTATCCGTTCTACGTCGTCACCGAGTTCGACGCGGCGGATGAGAAGGTCGAGGCGGCGGCGCTGGCCTTTTTCGAGTTCTGCCTCGACGAAGGCTGGGTGGTAGACGGCGCGATCAGTTCGAGCGAGGCGCAAGCCGCCGCCCTGTGGCGTCTGCGTGAGGGTATTACGGAGAGTCTCGCGCCCCATAAGCCCTACAAAAATGATGTCTCCGTGCGGATTTCTGCCGTACCGGCCTTCATGGCCGACATGCAGGCCCTGCTCGCGGCGGAGTACCCGCACTTCGAGGTGGTCTGGTTCGGCCACATCGGCGATGGCAACCTGCACATCAACGTGCTTAAGCCGGCCGACCTGGACAACGCGGCGTTTGTCGAACAGTGCGAGCACGTCACCTCATTGCTCGTCGACACGCTTCAACGGCATGGCGGCAGCATCTCCGCCGAGCACGGCATTGGGCTGGTGAAAAAAGCATGGCTGGGCAGCGTACGCAGTGAGGCGGAGATAGCGCTGATGCGGGGCATCAAGGCGATCTGGGATCCGAACGGTGTCATGAATCCCGGGAAGCTGCTGTAACCGGCCCGCTGCCGCGGGATCGCCGCTGAAGCGGCTCCTACCGAGCGGGGGGGCGCGCGTTGCCTTGTGGGAGCCGATTCATCGGCGATGGGTGCTTGCCTCAGACTGGCCCGCTGCCGCGGGATCGCCGATAAATCGGCTCCTACAGGGTGTGGCGTCTGGCGGGGCGCCCCATTAGCCTTGTCATCTCCCCGACATCAAAAGACCGCCCCCATGGCCCAGGACTCCCCCGACCTCTACCCCCCGATCGAGCCCTACAACAGCGGCACGCTCAAGGTCTCCCCGCTGCACACGCTCTACTTCGAGGAAAGCGGCAACCCGCACGGTAAGCCGGTGGTGTTCCTGCATGGTGGCCCGGGCGGCGGCACCAACCCGCGCTGCCGCCGTTTCTTCGACCCCAAGGAGTACCGCATCGTGCTGTTCGATCAGCGCGGCTGCGGCAAATCCACGCCGCACGCCGAACTGACCGACAACACGACCTGGGACCTGGTCGCGGACATCGAGACCCTGCGTGAGCACCTGGGCATCAACACGTGGCAGGTATTCGGTGGTTCATGGGGTTCGACGCTGGCGCTCGCGTATGCGGAAACGCATCCGGCGCATGTGAGCGAGCTCGTGCTGCGCGGCATCTTCATGCTGCGGCGTTCGGAGCTGGAGTGGTTCTACCAGGGCGGCTGCGACATGCTCTACCCGGACGCGTGGGAAACCTTTCTTTCGGCGATTCCGCAGGCCGAACACGGTGACCTGATCAGCGCCTACCATCGCCGGCTTACCAGCAGCGATCCCGCCGTTCGTGTGGCCGCCGCACGTGCGTGGTCGGTGTGGGAAGGTGCGACCAGTTACCTCTACCAGGATGAAGGCCACATCGCTTCCAGTGGCGAAGACGAGTTCGCGCTGGCGTTCGCGCGCATCGAGTGCCACTACTTCGTCAACGCGGGTTTCTTCGAGGTCGACGGACAGCTCCTCCGCGACGTCGGCAAGATTCGCCACATTCCCACGGTGATCGTGCAGGGGCGATATGACGTGGTGTGCCCCGTACGCAGCGCATGGGACTTGCATCGCGCGTTCCCGGAGGCCGATCTGAGAATCGTGCAGGACGCGGGGCATTCGGCGTTCGAGCCGGGGATCGTGCGGGAGTTGGTGCAGGCGACGGATCGGTTTACGCGGTAACGCATCGCCGCTGAAGCGGCTCCCACAGGCAGCCGCTTCGTGGCTACGGCCGGCTTGGTGTGGGAGCCGCTTCAGCGGCGATGGTTGCCCGGCGCAAGCCGGGCAACCCCTCTCACCTCAGAAC
>NZ_JBFUJE010000136.1:0-9058 GCF_056401535.1 Luteibacter sp. P4_E6
CGGCCATCTCGCAGGAAAGGCACATCGGCTGACTGACGAAGGCGGTGACTTCGCCCCCGAGCGGGACGCGCTTGCTGATCAGGTCGCGTTCGATGGACCGCACGGCCTTCAGTTCAGCGTCGTTGCGTCGTGCATCGGACGGCCGACCGTCAGCCAGGGCCGTCCAGGTGATCACCGACCTGTCCGAGGGCAACAACACGGCGTGCACCTCGGTAGGCTGCACCTGCAGATAGTTCTCATAGGGTGCCGGCGCCTGTCCACGCACGCCTAGCCTCGGTGGGTCCTCGCCGGACCGCGCATAGTAGGTCCGCGTGTGCTCCCTGCCATTGACTGTATAGGTGTATTCGAACGCCGCGAAGGTCGATGAAAAGAACTGTCGCGCGAATTCATGGAAGGCCTGGCGGTTGCCCCGCCTATGCGACGTGGCGCCGAGAAACCATTCCACCGAAGGGATGGCGTGGTGAAGGAAGCTCAGGCGTAGGTGCCATAGCACGATGTCGTCGTAGTCATAGGTCCATTCGTAAGTCTTCACCTCGCCCGCACTGGCAGGGCATCCAGCGACGGCGAGGAACAGACCAAGGAGCAGGCGGTGGCGAATCGATGCACGGCGCGATCTCATGGGCGACTCCTGCCGCACAAGTGCGTCGCCACGTGGTTGTTGATGACCTCGGCAGCCTCCTCGGCGGAAAACGCGCCTCGTGTACGATCTTCGATCAGCAAGCGATCGGCCGTCTCGGTATGCCCCGCATGGCGGGCGAAGAGTTCACCATGCGGCATCGTCTCGCGCCCGGACCGGGCATAGTCCAGCGGCAGCAGTGCGGGCGATAGCTCAGGTGGCCACAGGCCGTGATGTGATTCGTCCTGGGTCATCTGGGTTTCCAGTACGCGCCGAAACCAGGCATGCACGCTGCGATCGATAGCATTCGACAGGCACAGCTCGCGCCGGGGGTCGTAGGGACTGGATGCCGCGACATGTCGATCGGCCACACCGCGGGCGTCGCACGGGGGACGCCCTGCATAGGGCATGGCTTGCCGGTAAGCCGCCGCCACCCGGGCCACACGAAACGCCAGGGGGATCTCCCTGTGGCCGTAGATCGTTTCTCGCCCCGCATGCCAGCCCGACATTTCCGACTCGAGCATGTGCGTGAGGTATGACCAGTCCGAACTTACGATATCCGTCAGGCGATCGGCCAGGAGGAAGCGAAACAACACCATCTCGCGAACGCCGGATACACGCCGTCTCGTCACCTGCAGCGTCGGGATGCGATCGCGAAGCACCTGGGCCGCGACAGCGTAGTAAGCCGCCACCGCATAGTGCCGTTCGCCGAACAAGCGACGTGCTTGATTGAAGATGTCGACGGCAACGCCCGCTTTGATGAGATGGGCTTGCACCATGCTGTCGCCTGCGAAGGCGACGGGATGGTCACCCGCGGACAATCCCGGCAAGGCGTTGGTCAGGCCGAGATCCCAGGCGACGGCAGCTCTTGCTTCCGCATGCGTCATCGGCGTCTCGAGATCTTCGTCCATCCGATGAAGCGCCCTCACCCACGGAGCGTCGCCAGGTTGGCTCTCTCGCAAGTCGGCTACCGCGCTATAGGGAGAAGAAGGATCGACGAGCAAGCGAGACGTCAACGAGTCGTCGTCACGCATGGCTCCGGCCAGGCCGTTCGCCTTGATGCGCTCCTCCATCCAGAGCGCAGTGAAGTCGCCCGATGGTGGCGCAAGGGGGCTGGTTTGCTTTGTGTTGGCGAGAGCTCCGCCGGCAGCAAAGCTCGATGCGACGACGAATGCGAGGGTGACACCCACCCGGCAGGCGCGAGCCGGTGCGGGCTGAAGCAAGGTAGTCATGAGATTCCTTCTCGAAGACCCGAGGTTACGTCCCACTCGTCAGGGCATGTGGGAGAAATAACTCACCAGCAGCGTCGCCGCGACTTCCCGAATCTGCCGCAACGACAGGAACAAGGGTGTCCTTCTGCCATCGGCATTTTCACCGTCGACGTAGTTGACCCGTACCGTCGCACCGGTCTCGCTGGCGAAACGGCGAAGCGCCGGGCTGCACGATATGCAGGGCTTCTGGCTGACGAAGCCGACCAGCTCCCCATTCGCCATCTCGGGATTCAGGTAGATATCGTTCTTCAGCGTCTGCAGAATCTTGATCTCTGCATCGCTGGCCCGATTGGCCAGCGGATCGTGGCTCGGCCTGACCGACGAACCCGGCACCTCCACATTCGTCCTTGCGAAGCGAAAGACACTCACGTCGGGCAGGTAATCCGCCTCCCGCGTTCCCGGCACGACCAGATCCGAATCGCCCTGTGGTATGAGCCGCTCGAATTCGTGATTCGAACGCGACACGTAGACGCGCGTGTAGCGAACATCCCCGACGTGCCAGCTGTATTCGAAGAAGGCGAAGGTCGCCCTCATCAGCTGGTTCCGAAACCGCTCCATTGACGGCTCACCCACACCCCGGCTGCGGTCGCGCACGGCGTCGCTGATGTAGCCCTGCATGCCGTGCGCATAGACATTGATCAGGAAGCCAAGGCGATCGGTCATCGTGCCTTCGACATCCTCCGTATACCCGGCTTCGACGACCGTACCTGGTGAAGGGTCGGGAAGCTCCGTCGGCGCAGGCGTGGGCTTGGGCGCGGGCTTCCTACGGACGGCCGACGCGTCTGCGCCGCCGAAGCAAAGCAGGACGGCAAGCGCCAGCCGTGCGGCAGACGTCATGGATGATGGGCGCATGACTAGTTCCCCTTCGCTTGCATAAGGGTGACAGCGCGACGGATCACCGGCAGCGATGCTGCGTAGGAGAGGTCGCCGTCCGCGACCAATCGATTGACGATCTTCATCTCCACCACTTCCTTGCGCACCGCGGCGTGCAGCGACGCGCCGCCCAGCGATCGTTCGGCGAACTGGGTGTACCGGAAGGGGCCCGCGATCTTCTCCCGATGAGGATCGCCGATCTCAGATGGGCGCCTGGGTGCCATCTCGCGATGAAGTTCGTCGACGAACCATGCATAGACCGCGCGGTCTGTCGCATCGTTGAAGCACAACGGTCGCGGATCGCCACCGCCCTTGCCGGCCGTCGCCGGGTCGTGATCCCTCGCATTGAGGCAGGGGTCCACATCGAACGGCTGCTGGTCGCGATACGCCGCCGCCATGCGCCCGATGCGCAAGGCCACCGGCAAACGGGGAAGCGTGTTGTTGTGTGGCGCACCRATATCCCACTCGCGCATCGCACCGTCGAGCAGGATGGCGAGGTATTGTCGATCGAACTCGGTCGGTCGCCACTCGCGCGGGGTCGAGACCAGCCCTTGCAGGACCTCCGGGCGCAGTCCGAGCCGCCGCTGCTCAGCGACCGGCGTCGCGTCGAGCTTCTCCCGAAGCAGCTGTGCAGCAACCGCATACAACGCGCCGATAGCCGGATAGTCATGGCCGACCATGTCCCGCACACCGATCACGACGTTGGCATGAACGCCTGCCTTCGTATGACTGGGCACGCCGCGATACGTGTTGATAGGGGGACCGTAGTAGTCGTCAACGTCCGTCCAGGGCCGGCTCTTGGTGAAGCCCAGTTCGCGCTGTTTGCGCAGGCTCAGTTCACGCTGCCCGGGCACGCGGCCTTCGATGGCGAGCAGTTGTGCGGCGAGACGGACGGCGTCGTTCATGCTCGAGAGGTCGCGCTCCGCGGGTTCCGAATACGGCGACGACGGATCGACCAGTACCCAACGCGCGTAGCTCTCGTCGCTGCCGGAGAGAACGTAGGAAGCATCACCTTTCGTCCGTGCATACGCGCGGATCAGGGTCACCAGCGCGCTATGGGTCGACGGCCTGACCGCCAGCGGGAACGAGACGACGGGACGTCCCGCGACACACATGTCGGGGACCTTTCCCCGTGCCGGCGGTGCATGCGAGGGACGAAACCGTTCGCGGCCGATGAGCGAACTGCGCACGGTGGCCATATAGGCCATTTGCCTGCCATGGAACAGTGCGCTCGCCTGCGAGCCACCCCACACGTTCTCGTTCGCCACCAGGCTCAGCTCATACGCATTGGCGAAGTTGTTCAATGCCTGATCGCAGGCCAGGCACAGCGGCCCGCTGACGAAGACAGTGGCAAGACCACCCTTCTCGACCGTCCCGTCTCTGAGGTCCGTCTCCAGCGTGCGCACGGCCTTCATTTCGGCGTCCTGCAGATCCCAAGGTGCTTCCGGTCGGATCATCGGCATCTGCCAGGGCACGCGCGAGTTGGCGCCGTCCTGTGAGGTCGCCATGACTTCGCCGGGCCACGGGTCCAGCCAGTCCGGGAGATCCGGGGTCAGCAGGGTCTCCGCTCGGCTGTCGACCGAGCCCCTGCTGCCGGACATGGCGTAATACGTTCGCGAGCGCGACACGCCATCGGCGCTCTGGTAGGTGTAAAGCAGGGTGACAAAGGTGGAGCCGATCATACGCTGCTCGAACGCTCGCCACGTCTGCCCGGTCGCAGGCGCGACGCCTTGGTTGGCCCGATCGATGTATCGCGCCGACAAACCATCGGCATAAAAGCGAAAGCCATTCATCAACGCGTTCACGACATTGCCGTTGGGATCGTCGTCTACCGAGCGCCTGCCGATAACGACCGCCGCAGCGGACAGGCTCGCGACCAGGCACGACACGGCAAATCCGGTATGGACCAGGCAACGCAGATTCGAGCGCTTCATAGCGCACTCCCTCGACACATTCGGTCGACGGCAAGTTCTTCCAGCGCGGCCTGGGCCTCCGCGGAGATCCGTCCTTGCCACACCAGTTCCCGGCCCACCGTCGCCGCGACGATGTCGGTATCCAGCGAGGCATCCTGGGTGTCGCCAACGAAGGCACCCAACCATGCGGGCCGCAGCCGGTCGATGGCTTCGATCAGAGGGCCGACCGCAGACACCATGACCTCGGGATCCTCGAGCTTTGCGGCGAGATCGTCGCGCAACGCGGCGCCGTACCAGGCGAGGACGCGGCGATCGATCATGTCCGTGAAGCAAAAAGCAGATTCCGTGTCAGCCAGGCTCGTCGACGCCACGCCGGGGACGAAGGCGCCATCGTCGGAACAGGGATAGGGCGCTGTGTAGTTTTCCGAGCGATACGCCGCCGCGGCACGCGCTACGCGGACGGCCGTGGGAACCGCGCGACTGCCATAGACGGAGAGGGGACGATCGCGTGATGAGGAAAGCTCGTTCTCGAGCAGTCGCATCAGATAGGAGGTCTCCACCGCGCTCAGCGCATGCGCCCGACGCGCAGCCACCATGTGTTCAAGCGGAGCGGACCACAGGCCGGCATAGATCTCGCCCGATGCCTGTGCCGCTTCGATCTTCTCGCGCAAGAGCTGCCCCGCCAGGGCCAGATTAGCCGCGATCAACCCATTGCCGGGACCGGCGAGCAGCCGCGCCTGGACGAACAGGTCACGGTCCACGCCAGCCTTGATGATGTTCGCGGCTACCCAGGGTTTCCCCAGTTCCTCCACATGCCGCAGCGGAGGCATTTCGATACCGGGGCGTGCACGGGTCAGACCGAGATCCCAGCGGAAAATCGCCTGGGTTTGCGGGAGCGGCATGGCGAAGCCGCGCTGTCCGAGGGACGTCCACGCCGCGCGCCATGTCGCGTCCATGGTCCTTTCGCTGAGAGGCGCCAGCTCGGTATACATGTTCGTCGGATCGACCAGCGAGAGTCGCTCCACATCGGAGTCGTCGTGGAGCGGCGAAGCGGACGGCGTCAGGCGCCACAAGCGCTCGCTCATCAACTCGGCAATGAAATCACCGGCAGGTGGCTGGAGGAAATGCGCGAGCGGCACGGACGTCTGCGCTGCCGCTCCCGCGCACCAGGCGCAGGCGATCCAGACCAGGTGACGCATGCGTCGACCTTGGCGTGCTTGGGGAACGTTCGTCGACGGCATACCAGGAACTCCTTGTCCGGTAGATGCGAGTAGACGACGTAGTTCAGCAGGGAGGTGGCTCAGGCAGTAGCGGCGCGCGCCGCTGCAGCGGCACGGCAATGTCCCGCGCGCGTGTCAGGTCCCGCGTGGTTTCGCGCGGTGCGTCGCCACGGCTGTCCACGGGTCGTCGGGCCAGGGATGCCGCGGATAGCGTCCCTTGAGCTCCTTCTTTACTTCCGGATAGGTGCGGTTCCAGAAGCCGGCGAGGTCCTGTGTGACCTGGATCGGACGGCCCGCGGGCGACAACAGGTGCAGCATCACGGGCACGCGGCCGTCGCCTACACGCGGCGTATCGGCGAGGCCAAACAATTCCTGCAGTTTTACGGCGAGCACCGGCGGCGCACCGGCGTCGTCTTCGCGTGTGCCGTACTCCAGCCGACGGGTCATCCCGCTGGGCACTTTCAGTTCTTCCGGTGCATGCGCGTCGAGCGCGCGACGCTGCTCATAGTCCAGCATGGCCGACAGCGCCTCGGACAGTTCCGCCGCCTGCAGGGCTTCGAGCCGTCGCTTGCCGGAGAGATACGGCGAGAGCCAGGATTCCAGCGAACGCATCAGCGTGGCATCGGCGACGTCTGGCAGGTTCAACTCGGGACGCCATGCGTGCAGGGCCCCGATACGCGCACGGAGGCGCCGCGCGTTGTCGCTCCACGGCAGGCTGGCGATACCTCGCGCGCGAATCGCGGCGAGGAGTGCCGGCATGGCGTCATCGCCACGCACCGGAATGGCCTTGCGCGAGATCACCAGTGCATCGAAACGTCGTTCCTCGAAGGCTTCGGCGATCTGCCGCTCGTCGTCCCACCGCAACACGCGTTCGGTGATGAAACGATCCGCGTGGTCGCGCTCGAGCACGTCGGGATCGAAGGGCGCAGCGGCGAAGACCAGGCTGTCGCGAGCGTCCAGACGCAGGTCGAGGATGACCAGCCACGGCTCGCCGAGCAGCGCGCTCGCCTCGTGCAGGCGCGCACCGCGGCCGTTGGCGAGTTGGTAGCGCATCGGCTGACTATCGTCACGGCGGGCGACGCGATCGGGAAAGGCATGAACGAGAAGGTCACCGACCGCGTGCGCGTCGGGCACGCCGCTGGCGGCGGAACGAACGTCGAGTCGTCGACGCCAACCGGAAGAGGCCTTCTCGATCGCCGCGAGTGCGCCGATGTCGGCCGAGCCTGCGCGTGCACCGCGCGCTCCCGCGTCGCGCCAGAGATGCAGTGCGGCGACGCGCTGGCGGAAGTCGTCGGTGCGCCCGAGCTCCCCCCGCAGCGGCGAGCGGGCTTCGGTCAAGGCAAGCAGATCGGCGACCAGTGCGCGACGCTCCGGCGGCGTCCGCCATGCCGCGGCGGCCAGGCGCGGGGCCGCACCCAAGCCCAACATGTCGCGGCCTAACGCGGTGATCGCCGAGGTCTCGTCGAGTGCGCCGAGCCTCCGCAGCAAGTCACGCGCCTGGCTCATCGCGCCGGCCGGCGGCGCGTCCAGCCACGGCAGGTCATCACTACCCCATCCGGCCAGTTCGAGCGCGAGACCGGAAAGCTCGGCCTGTTCGATTTCCGCCGTGCGCGATGGTTCGAGACGGCGGCTTTGCGGCCATAGTCGGTAGGCCGTGCCTTCGGCGACACGACCGGCGCGACCCGCGCGCTGGTCCGCCGAAGCCTGGGAGATGTGCACGGTTTCCAGTCGCGTGAAGCCGGACTGGGGATCGAATCGCGGCTCCCTCGCGAGACCGGCGTCGACGACGGCACGGATGCCCGGCAACGTGACGCTCGATTCGGCGACATTGGTCGCAAGCACGACACGGCGCACGCCAGGGTCCGCAGGCGCCAGCGCGAGTTGCTGCTCGGCCAGCGACAGCTCACCGTGTAATGCCACTACTTCGATCGCGTCGTCGTGCTTCTCCAACATGCTGCGGGCGCGCTCGATCTCACGCCGACCCGGCAGGAAGGCAAGCACATCGCCGGGATTTTCACGCAGCGCCTGGAGCACGGTCCGCGCGAGGTGCTGCTCGGTGGTCTCCTGCGGTCGCGCAGGGGAATGCACGATGGAGACGGGGAAGCTCCGGCCGGGACTACTCAGCCGGGGCGCGTCGAGCCAGCGGGCGATGCGCTCACCATCCAGCGTTGCCGACATCACCAGCAGCCGGAGGTCAGGGCGGAGACTCGCCTGCACATCCAGCGCGAGCGCGGCCCCCAGATCGCCGGCAAGATGACGCTCGTGGAATTCGTCGAAGAGCACCGCGCCGATGCCATCCAGTGTCGGATCGTCCTGGATCATGCGGCCGAGGATGCCTTCGGTAACGACCTCGATCCGGGTACGGGGCCCCACCCGGGACTCGAAGCGGATCCGGTAGCCAACCGTCTCGCCAACCTGCTCGCCGAGCTGCGCGGCCATGAACGCCGCTGCGGCACGCGCCGCGATACGGCGCGGCTCGAGCACGATGATGCGGGCTCCCGCGAGCCACGGTGCAGCCAGCAGGGCCAACGGCACCTGGGTGGTCTTACCTGCGCCTGGCGGCGCCTCCAGGACAAGGCGTGGACGCACCGCGAGCGAAGCGACGATGTCTGGGAGGAGCGGTGTGATCGGGAAGACGGGAGTCATGCGCCGGCTATGTTACGCAAGCCGGCGCAGGATCGCCCGGAATCATCCCGCGCTGGCGGCTGGGGCCGATGCGGTCGCGGCCTCCGGCGTCGCCGCTTCGAGCGGTTGCAGCGAACGAAAGCGCTGTCGGTACTCATCGGAGACACGCTTCGCATCGTCGCCGCTGGCGATGACCTTCGGCGTGATCAGTACGATCAGTTCCGTCCGCATGAGATCTTCGTTGCGGCTGCGGAACAGGGCGCCCAGCAATGGGATGCGCGACAGTCCCGGCACCCCCGCGCGTCCACGGTTGTCGCGTTGCCTGATGAGGCCACCCAGCAACACGGTCTGCCCGCTGCGCACCGCCACCTGGGTATCCAGCTTGCGCTTCGCGATGGCGACGTTCTGTCCCGGCACAACGGCCTCGTCGGCCCGGCTGACCTCCTGGGTCACGTCCAGGTAAACCAGGCCACCCGGATTCACTCGCGGACGCACCTCGAGAATGACGCCGGTGTCATTGTAGGTGACCTGGCCCACTTC
>NZ_JBFUJE010000137.1:0-9045 GCF_056401535.1 Luteibacter sp. P4_E6
GTGGTGACGTGAGCGCAAACCTGATCCGCGAGTTTTCCGAATCCTCCCAACTCGCCGGCGGCAACGCCGACTACGTAGAGCAAGTCTACGAAGCCTGGCTAGCCGATCCCGGCTCCGTCACGGGCGAATGGGACACTTATTTCAAATCCTTCAAAGGTCGCGAGGCCGGTGATGTCGCCCATTCCGGCGCCATTGCCCGCATCGAAGCCGCGCAGAAACAGCGCCGCACGGCTGCCCCGGCACCCGCCGCAGGCTCCGCGGACAATGCCTACGCGCAGAAACAGGCCGGCGTGCTCCGCCTGGTTACGGCCTACCGCTCGCGCGGCCACATCGCGGCGCAGCTGGATCCCCTCGGCCTGACCGTCCCGGACATCGACACCCCCGACCTCGGCCTGGCCTTCCACGGCCTTTCCGACGCCGACCTCGGTACCGAGTTCGACGCCGGCACCTTCGCCGGTGGCGGCCAGCGCATGCCCCTGCGCGACCTGCTCGCGAAGCTGAAGCACATCTACACCGGCACCATCGGCGCCGAGTTCATGTACATCTCCGACTACGACCAGCGCGCGTGGATCTATTCGCGCCTGGAAAAGGCGGCCGGTTCCCCGGGCCTGCAGAAGGCTGAGAAAGTCCGTGTGCTTGAAGCCCTCACCGCCGCTGAAGGTCTGGAGCGTTTCCTCCACACCAAGTACGTCGGTCAGAAGCGCTTCTCGCTCGAGGGCGGCGAAAGCATGATCCCGATGGTCGATGACATCGTCCGTGCCGCCGGCGACAACGGCGTCAAGGAAGTCATCATCGGCATGGCCCATCGCGGCCGCCTCAACGTCCTGGTCAACATCCTCGGCAAGGCGCCCTCGCAGCTCTTCAACGAATTCGAAGGCAAGTTCGAGCACGACGACAGTCCGATGCACACGGGCGACGTGAAGTACCACCTCGGCTTCTCCGCCGATGTCAAAACGCCGAACGGCGGCGTCCACGTCGCGCTGGCGTTCAACCCGTCGCACCTGGAAATCGTCAATCCCGTCGTCGCCGGTTCCGTGCATGCGCGCCAGTCGCGCCGCCGCGACACCGCCCGCGAAAAGTCGATGGCCCTGCTGATCCACGGCGACRCCGCCTTCGCAGGTCAGGGCGTCAACATGGAGTTGATGCAGATGTCGCAGGCCCGTGGCTTCGCCATCGGCGGCACGCTGCACCTGGTCATCAACAACCAGGTCGGGTTCACCACGTCCAAGCGCGAAGACGCTCGCTCGACGCTGTACTGCACCGATCTGTCGAAGATGGTCAACGCGCCGGTCTTCCACGTGAACGGCGACGACCCGGAGGCCGTGATCCAGGTCACCCGGCTGGCCTATGAGTTCCGCAAGCAGTTCAAGAAGGACGTGGTCATCGACCTCGTCTGCTATCGCCGCCACGGTCACAACGAGGCCGACGAGCCGGCAGCGACCCAGCCGCTCATGTACCAGGTCATCCGCAAGCGCCCGACCACCCGCGACCTTTACGCGCAGGCGCTGGTAAAGTCCTCGACGATCGCTGCGGACGACGGCCAGAAGATGCTCGACGATTACCGTGCCCGCCTCGAAAAGGGCGAGCCGTTGATCGCGATCGATCCGAATCCGACCCGCGACATCCCGGTCGACTGGAGCCGTTTCCAGAAGACCAGCCTGTCGATGGAAGTGAACACGGGCGTGCCACGCGAACTGCTGGCCAAGGTGTCCGACGTGCTCCTGGCGATTCCCGCCGACGTCACCCTGCATGCCCGCGTCGCCAAGATCTACGACGACCGCCGCAAGATGGCCGCCGGCGAACTGCCGGGTGACTGGGGCTTCGCCGAGAACCTCGCCTACGGCACGCTGATCGCCGAAGGCAACGACCTGCGCATCGTCGGCCAGGACGCCGGCCGTGGCACGTTCTTCCATCGCCACGCCGTGCTGCACGACCAGTCCAGCGACGATACCTTCATGCCGCTCTCGAAGGTTCGCGCCGATGCCCGCGTCGACGTGATCGACTCGCTGCTCTCCGAAGAAGCCGTCATGGCCTTCGAGTACGGCGAAGCCACCACCTCGCCCGACCAGCTCACCATCTGGGAGGGTCAGTTCGGCGACTTCGCCAATGGCGCCCAGGTCGTGATCGACCAGTTCATCAGCTCGGGTGAAGCGAAGTGGGACCGCCTCTGCGGCCTCACGCTGCTCCTCCCACATGGTCAGGAAGGCGCCGGCCCGGAGCATTCCTCCGCGCGTCTGGAGCGTTTCCTCCAGCTGTGCGCGCTCGACAACATGCAGGTCTGCGTCCCGACCACACCGGCGCAGGCCTTCCACATGATCCGTCGCCAGCAGGTGCGCCCCGTGCGTAAGCCGCTGATCSTGATGACGCCGAAGTCGCTGYTGCGCCACAAGCTGGCGGTGTCCTCGCTCGATGAACTGGCCAACGGCAAGTTCCAGCTCGTCATCGGCGAACACCGCGACCTGCCGGCCAAGAAGGTCAAGCGCGTCGTTCTGTGCTCGGGCAAGGTCTACTACGACCTCCTCGAGGACGCCGACAAGCGTGGCCTGACCGACGTCGCCATCGTGCGCGTCGAGCAGCTCTATCCGTTCCCGCGCCCGGAAGTCTCGGCCGAACTGGAAAAGTTCGCTTCCGCCAAGGAAGTGGTCTGGTGCCAGGAAGAACCGATGAACCAGGGTGCATGGTTCCAGATTCGTCACCACCTCCAGGCCTGCATCGGTTCGAAGCAGAGCCTGTCCTATGCAGGACGCTCGCGTTCGCCGTCGCCGGCTCCGGGCCATCTCAATACCTATATCGCCGAACAGACGGCGCTCGTCGAGCAAGCACTCGTCGCGCCAGTCGGCACCGATCACGCAGCGGAGTAAGGCAAGCATGTCCATCGAAGTCAAAGTCCCGGTCCTGCCCGAGTCGGTCTCGGACGCGCTCATCGCCACCTGGCACAAGAAGGCCGGTGATGCGGTCAAGCGTGACGAGAACCTGCTGGACCTCGAGACCGACAAGGTCGTGYTCGAAGTGCCCTCGCCGGTTGACGGCGTGCTGAAGGAAATCCGTTTCGAGGAAGGCTCCACGGTGACCAGCAGCCAGGTCATCGCCGTGATCGAGGAAGGCGCCGCCGCTGCCGCGCCCGCCCCGGCTCCCGCTGCTGCCGCCGCTGAAACGCCGAAGGCCGAGAAGACCGAAGCCGCCGCCCCGAAGGGCGTCGACGAACTCTCCCCGGCCGGCCGCCGTGTCGCCGTCGAAGAGAACATCGATCCGTCCAAGGTCGCCGGCACGGGCCGCGACGGCCGCGTGACCAAGGAAGACCTGGTCAACGTCGGCAAGGGTGGCGCTGCCGCTCCCGCCGCCGCACCGGCACCGGCCGCCAAGCCGACCCCGGGCAGCCGTCCGGAAGAGCGCGTGGCCATGACGCGTATCCGTACGCGCATCGCCGAGCGCCTGATGCAGTCGAAGAACTCGATCGCGATGCTCACCTCGTTCAACGAAGTGAACCTCGCCGAGGTGGTCAAGCTGCGCAAGGCCCTGGGCGAGCAGTTCGAGAAGGCCAACGGCGTCAAGCTCGGCTTCATGAGCTTCTTCGTCAAGGCGGCCACCGAAGCCCTCAAGCGCTACCCGGTGATCAACGCCTCGGTGGATGGCTCGGACATCATCTATCACGGCTACCAGGACATCTCGATCGCCGTGTCGACCGAGAAGGGCCTCGTCACGCCGGTTCTCCGCGACGTGCAGGACATGTCCTTCGCCGACGTCGAGAAGGGCATCATCGGTTACGCCAAGAAGGCCCGTGACGGCAAGCTCGGCCTGGACGACCTCCAGGGCGGCACGTTCACCATCWCSAACGGCGGCACCTTCGGTTCGCTGCTCTCCACCCCGATCGTGAACCCGCCGCAGAGCGCCATCCTGGGCATGCACACGATCAAGGAGCGCCCGATCGTCGAGAACGGCCAGGTCATCGCCGCGCCGATGATGTACATCGCCCTGTCGTACGACCATCGCATCATCGATGGCAAGGACGCCGTGCTCTTCCTGGTCGACATCAAGAACCAGCTGGAAAACCCGCAGCGGATGCTGCTCGGCCTTTGATGGTCGGTTGATTCATCAATGTGAAGGCGGGAGTCGAAAGACTCCCGTTTTCATGTTCCGACCCCATATTGGCGGTAGCAGAATCCCGCCGTTTCATCCGGAGCAAACCTAATGAGCGACAAGTTCGACGTCATCGTCATCGGTGCGGGCCCCGCGGGCTATGTGGCCGCGATCCGCGCCGCGCAGCTGGGCCTCAAGACCGCCGTGGTCGACGCCTTCGTCGGCAAGGACGGCAAGGCCGCCCTCGGCGGTACCTGCCTCAACGTCGGTTGCATCCCGTCGAAGGCGCTGCTGGATTCGTCCAAGCAGTTCCACAACCTGACGCACAACTTCAAGGATCACGGCATCACTGCCGAGAATCCGCAGATCGACATTGCGACCTTCATCGGCCGCAAGGACAAGATCGTCAAGCAGTTCACCGGCGGCGTGACCATGTTGTTCAAGGCGAACAAGGTCACTTCGTTCTTCGGCAAGGGCAAGCTGCTCAAGGGCAACCAGGTCGAAGTCACCGGCAACGACGGCGCCGTCCAGACCATCTCGGCCACCAACGTCATCCTCGCCTCGGGCTCGGTGCCCATCGAGCTGCCGTTCGCGAAGTTCGACAACACGCACATCATCGACAACACCGGCGCGCTCGACCTCACCGCCGTGCCCAAGCGCATGGGCGTGATCGGCGCCGGCGTGATCGGCCTCGAGCTCGGCAGCGTGTGGAAGCGCCTTGGTTCCGACGTCACCGTGTTGGAGGCGCTGCCGAAGTTCCTCGCCGTGGCCGACCAGGACATCGCCAAGATGGCCGCCCGCGAGTTCGCCAAGCAGGGCCTGGACATCAAGGTCAACGCCAAGGTCACCGCCGCCGAGGTCAAGGGTGACGAAGTCCATGTCAGCTACACCGATAAGGACGGCGCGGCTCAGTCGCTCGTCGTGGACAAGCTGCTGGTCGCCGTCGGCCGTCGCGCTTACACCGCCGGCCTGCTGGACGACGACACGGGCGTGAAGCTCGACGAGCGCGGTCGCATCGTCGTCGACGAGCACAACCACACCGGCGTCGATGGCGTCTGGGCTATCGGTGACGCCGTGCGCGGCCCGATGCTCGCGCACAAGGGTTCCGAGGAAGGTGTCATGGTCGCCGAGCTCATCGCCGGCAAACCGGGCCACATCAATCTCGACACCGTGCCCTGGGTCATCTACACGGAGCCGGAAATCGCCTGGGTCGGCAAGACCGAAGAGCAGCTCAAGGAAGAAGGCATCCCGTACAAGACGGGCGCCTTCCCCTTCGCCGCCAACGGCCGCGCCGTGGCGATGAACGAAGGCATCGGCCAGGTCAAGATGATTGCCCACGCCGAGACCGACCGTATCCTCGGCGTGCACATGGTGGGCCCGGTCGTCTCCGAGCTGATCCACGAGTGCGTCGTGGCGATGGAGTTCAAAGGCTCGTCGGAAGACCTCGCCCGCATCGTCCACGCTCACCCGGCCCTGTCGGAAGTGGTGCATGAGGCGGCCCTGTCGGTCGACAAGCGCGCCATCCACAAGGGCAACTGATCGCCTGCGTGACAAGAAGCCCGCCCCTGCCGCACGCATGGGCGGGCTTCGTCGTTTCAGCGTTGGCGACGCCGTGCCCGGTAGGAGCCGATTCATCGGCGATCCCTAACCGTGTCGCAAGCACGCATCGCCGATGAATCGGCTCCTACCAAGGCCAGACATCGAATACATCGGAGATCTCCCCATGCGTGACATCAAATCCCTCTGCGTCTACTGCGGCTCCAGCAGCGGCGGCAACCCGGAATATACCGAGGCGGCAACAGCCTTCGGCACGCGCCTGGCGAAGGAAGGCATCGCCCTGGTCTACGGCGGCGGCAAAGTCGGCCTGATGGGTACCGTCGCCGATGCCGTGCTTGCGGCAGGTGGCCGCGTCATCGGTGTCATCCCGCGCCAGCTGGTCGAGAAGGAAGTCGCTCACACCGGCCTCTCAGAGCTTCAGGTCGTCGAGACCATGCATGAGCGCAAGACGCGCATGTACGAGCTCTCCGATGCGTTCGTCGCCCTGCCCGGCGGGTTCGGCACCATGGACGAAATGTTCGAGATGCTCACCTGGGCGCAACTCGGCCTGCACAGCTACCCGTGTGCCTTCCTCGACGTGCGCGGCTTTTACGCAGGTCTCTCCGCCAGCATGGACCATATGGTCGCCGAGGGCTTCGTCAAGAAGAACCAGCGCGAACAAGTCTGGTTCGGCGCCAGCATCGACGCCTTGTTCGACTGGATGAAGCACTACGAATCGTCCTACACGCCGAAGTGGATCACCTCCGACGCCGTCTGAGGTGACAACCTCGAACAACCTGCTATGGCGCGTCGACCATGGGACCATCCGCCTGATCGACAGCACGAAGGGGTTGGGGCACGACGTTGTTTCAAAGCTTTCGGACTGACTGATTCGGGCTACGGCGACGCCGGCAGGGTCGATCGGGCGGTCGGGATCACTCCTAAACCCTTGTCGAAACAGGTATCGACCGTGTCACCATTGATACCACCGCGCTGGACGGTAGAATGTCCCTACGCCAGAGGCGCAACGCGCGACGTTTTTACGTCACCGCAGCATTCGAGACGGGCGCCTGGAAGGCGTACGTCATCAAGGACAACACATCGGGCCTGGTCCCGGGGGAAAGTGAATGGCTCGTATCCTGATCGTCGACGATTCGCCGTCGCAGTTGCTGGGCATCAAGCGCATCGTCGAGAAACTGGGCCATGAGGCCATCACGGCCGAGGACGGCGCGCAGGGTGTGGAAGTCGCCAAGCGCGAGATTCCCGACCTGATCCTGATGGACGTGGTCATGCCGAACCTCAATGGCTTCCAGGCCACCCGCACGATCAGCAAGGAAGAGACGACCAAGCACATCCCGATCATCCTGGTGACCACCAAGGACCAGGACACGGACAAAGTCTGGGGCCTGCGCCAGGGCGCCAAGGACTACGTGGTCAAGCCGATCAAGGAAGAAGAGCTGGTCGCCGCCCTGAAGGAACACCTGCCAAAGTGAGGTAGGTGCATCGGCGGCGCAGCCACAACGACTACCCTTGCCGTGGGTCGAACCCGGGGAACGCGTCCTTGAACTCCGCGTACGCCGCTTTCTCCTCATGGGTTTCAGGTACCGGCACACGGATTTCCAGCACGACGATCTGGTCGCCCGGCTCCGAGCCCGGCAGGCCGCGCCCCTTCAGGCGCAGCTTACGGCCCGATTGCGAGCCGGCGGGAATACGCAGGTCTACGTGACCACCCAGGGTCGGGACCGGCACCGTGGCGCCCATGGCGGCCTCCCAGGGCGTAATCGGAAGCGTATGGGTGACCGTGCGGCCTTCGAGGCGGAAGCGGACATCGTCCCGCACGCCGATCTCGAGCAGGAGGTCGCCGGAGGGCCCGCCGCCCATGCCTGGATGGCCCTGCCCGGCCAGACGGATGGTCTGCCCCGGCGTGATGCCGGCCGGAATCTTCACTTCGAGCACGCGTTCGCTGCCCGACGCATCATTGAGCACGACACGCGTCTTGCCACCGTTGAAGGCGGTCTGCAGGTCGGTCTCGATCTTCGCCTGGATGTCGCGCCCGCGACGGGCCTGCGTCTGTTGCTGCCCGCGGCCACGGCCTCCGCCGCCGAAAAGGCTTTCGAAGAAGTCGCTGAAGTCGCCGCCACCACCGCCGCCATGGCCGAAGTCGTAGCTTCCACCACCACCCTGACCGAAGCCCGGAGGCGGCCGGAACTGCTCACCCTGGCGATAGCCGCCGGCGCGGAGCTGGTCGTAAGCCCGGCGCTTCTCGGGGTCCTTGAGCGCCTCGTTGGCCTCGTTGACCGCCTTGAACTTGTCCTCGGCGCCCGGCTCCTTGTTCTTGTCCGGATGGTATTTGCGGGCGAGCTTGCGGTACGCCGCCTTGATTTCGGCGTCGGTCGCTTCAGGCTTTACCCCAAGTGCTTCGTAATAATCCTTGAACTCCACAGGCTCTCCCGGGCTTGTGTCAAAAACAAAAAGCAGAATGCCCGCGGTGGCGCATGTCCACCGCGGGCCAGTTTACAAGCTTAGAGCGAATCAGCCCGCAGCGTTGATCTCAATACGCCGCGGCGCACTCTCGGCCTTTTTCGGAATCGCGATTTCCAGCACGCCCTGAGCGCCCGAGGCCGTGATGCCCTCGGCGTTAGCGCTTTCCGGCAGCGTGAAGCTGCGCTTGAAGGCGCCACTGGCGCGCTCCACGCGGCTGAACTTGCCTTCGGTCTCGCTGGTGAACACCTTGCGCTCGCCCTTGATGCTGAGCACGTTCTTTTCCATCTGGATCTCGATGTCGGCGAGGTTCACGCCCGGCACGTCGGCAAGGATCAGGAAGCGGCCGTCCTCTTCACGAATGTCGACACGCGGCGCCCAGGCGTTCGGCGTAGCAGCAACCGGCGCGGCGATCTCGTTGCCGAAGAGCTGTTCGAAGACATTGCGGACGTCGCTGCCGAACACCGGCGCGCGACGGAACGACACATGACGAAGCTGGTTCATCTGTTTGACTCCCAAGAAGTTTTTCGGCCATGTGGCCGTCTGGGAACAAACATATGACCGACCCGACGGGATTCAAGTGCCGCTGCGACTTACACCGGTTGGGCCGCACATGGCGTTCGCGCTAAGCTCGGCCATCTCTGCCCGCAAAGGACTCCCCATGACCATCGCTGTTGGCGACCGCCTGCCCGATCACACGCTCACCCAGTTCAAGGACGGCCTGGAGACGATTTCCAGCCTCGACGT
Organism: Luteibacter sp. P4_E6; assembly: GCF_056401535.1. Lineage (NCBI taxonomy): Bacteria > Pseudomonadati > Pseudomonadota > Gammaproteobacteria > Lysobacterales > Rhodanobacteraceae > Luteibacter > Luteibacter sp. P4_E6. Next base: position 8,842 of record NZ_JBFUJE010000137.1, read on the forward strand.
ATTCGGCCAGGGCAAGGTCGTGGTGTTCGCCGTGCCGGGCGCCTTCACCCCCACCTGTTCGAACAAGCATCTGCCCGGTTATATCCAGCACATGGAAGACTTCCGCGAGCGCGGGATCAAGGTCGCCTGCGTGTCGGTCAACGATGCCTTCGTGATGCATGCCTGGGGCATATCGCAAGGCGCACCGGACGACCTGCTGATGCT
>NZ_JBFUJE010000138.1:0-9037 GCF_056401535.1 Luteibacter sp. P4_E6
GGGCCGCTCAGTCCCCACGGAATGCGAAAGAGGCGCTACGGCCCGTCTCGAAGAGCTGCGCCGCGGCCCCAAGGGCCTTGCCCCTCGCGGCCCCGCCACGGACACAGGCGTGAGGCGGCGAACGCCGCTAAAACATGCGCACGCAAAGCGGGCGGTCCGCCTCGTTCCAGCGGCAAGTCAGCGCCCGAAATCAGCCAACGTCAGCGGCTGCATGCCGTGCTTCAGCCGGGCCTTATCGCATTGCGGACTCGGCTGCCCGTTTTCCCACGCAGGCTGAAGGTCGTGGCAGGGCGACGGACGCACTTCATAAATGCCGCAGTGCGCAGCCACACCCACCTCGCCTACCAGCGACTTGCAGCGCGGCTGATAGGCGTTGGTGCCGTGCATGTTGACCCGGTGCGGATCGAGGTTCTCGGTCAGCGCCGACGGCACGATGCCGCCGGCGAGATCGGTTTCCATCCAGTGGAAGGCCACACGAAACGTTGCGCAGCACGCGCCACAGAGAAGACAGGGATGGGTCATACGTCGCTTGTGTCAGATCGAACCGGAGAAAGTGTTGCACTTGCCGATGTCACCGGATGCGAGACCCGTCTTGAACCACTTCACGCGCTGCGCCGAGGTGCCGTGCGTAAACGAGTCGGGCACGACCCTGCCTTGCGACTGCTCCTGCAACGTATCGTCGCCGATGGCGGTGGCCGCGTTGAGTGCCGACTCGACATCGCCGGACTGCAGCCACTGCTGGCGTTGCTGAGACTTGTTGGCCCAGACACCGGCAAAGCAGTCGGCMTGGAGTTCCTGCCTTACCGAGAGGCCTGTCGCACCTTCCATACGGGCACCACGACGACGCGCATCGCTCACCTTGTCGAACACGCCGACGAGGTTCTGCACGTGATGGCCAACCTCATGGGCAATGACATACGCACGAGCGAAATCGCCCGCCGAATGAAACCGCTGCTGCATGGTCTGGAAGAAATCCAGATCGAGGTAGACCTTCTTGTCGCCCGGGCAATAGAACGGTCCCACCGCTGAGGAAGCCGAGCCACAGGCTGTACGCACACCGCCGTGGAACAGCACCAGTTTCGGCCGCTCGTAGGTCTGGCCGTTGGCGGCGAAGATCTCGCCCCAGGTGTCTTCGGTCTCGCCGAGAATGGCTCGGACGAAGTCCACCTGGGGGTCGCTGGACGCCGCCTGGTGCGGTGCCGACTGCGTTTGCTGCTGGGGTGCCGCACCGGGCTCGCCCTGCCCGAGCAGAGCCGTGGGGTCTTTGTAGAACACCATGCCAAGGATAGCCAGGATGATGATGCCGCCGATGCCGAGACCCCGCCCTCCGAAGGAAGGGCCTCCGCCACCACCGCCTTCACCCGCGTCTTCCACGTTGTCGCTTCTACGGCCTTTTTGCCAGAGCATGGCGCCCTCCTCCCATGGGTGTGTCCCCGGAGCGAGACACGGTCGGCATGATCGCATGGACCAGAACCGCTAGACTCGGCGGCTGAATACGCTCCTCCGGATAGGTTTCATGACCAGTCAGCTCCCCGCCGTCGTCACCCTGCTCACCCTGCTCCTGATGTTCGCCACCGTGTGGATGGTGGGCCGGGCGCGTCACCGCTACGGCATCAAGGCGCCATCCATCTCCGGCGACCCGGCGTTCGAACGCGCCTGGCGGGTACAGATGAACACCCTGGAGAACGCGGTGATGTTCATCCCCGCGCTTTGGCTGGCTGCCCAATACGCCGACCCGCTATGGGCCGGCATCGCCGGGCTGATCTGGCTCGTCGGCCGCGTCTGGTACGCCTGGGCCTATGCACGCGAAGCCTCTCGCCGCGGCCCGGGCTACATGGTGTCGATGATCGCCTGGGCAGTGCTGATGCTGATGGCGGCCGGTGGGATCGGCATGGCCATCATGGAGAACAATGCGGCGCCGGCCGAGGAAGCCGCCGCTGGCTGATTGTGGGAGCCGGCTATGCCGGCGATGGGGTTTGCGGCAACCTGGCAATCGCCGCTGAAGCGGCTCCCACAGGATATTCCTCAATCCTCGTCGTCGCGGGCCAGTGCCAGCACGCGAACGCGCTGGATGCGGGCGCCTTCCATCGCGGTGACCTCGAAGGCGAGGCCGTCGGTTTCGAAGCGGTCGCCGGCGCTGGGCAGACGGCCCAGCTGCTGCAGCACGAAACCGGCAAGGGTGGAGAAGTTGCCGTCACTGGCTCCCGGCAGCCGGTGGCCGAGCAGGTGCTCCACACGACGCACATCCAGGCTTGCGTCGAGCAGCCACGCGCCGTCCGGCTCACTCACCGCTGACGGATCGCCCTCGCTGGTCTCGTCGGGGAATTCACCCGCAATCACTTCAAGCACGTCGGCCGGTGTCACCAAGCCGAGGATGCTGCCGTATTCGTCCACCACCAGAGCCACCTGCAGCGGCGCACGACGGAATTCGTCGATGAGGCGAAGGACACTGAGCGACTCGAGCACCGTGATGGGCTTGCGCACGACGCGTTCGGTTTCCAGGCGCCCGTGGTCGGCAAGGCTGGCGAGAAGGTCGCGCGACGATACGACGCCGACCAGTTGGTCGAGATCGCCGTTGGCGACGAGCATCCAGTGATGTGACGACTCGCGTGCCTCGGTCAACAAGGTCTGCAGGTCCTCGCCAGGATCGACCCAGACGATTTCGGTACGCGGTGTCATGATCGAGCGGACCGGACGCTGCGAGAGGTCGAGCACGCCCTGCACCATCTCCAGCTCGTCCTTGCCAAACACACTCGTGTCGTTGGTCTCGGTGGCAGGCGTGCTCTTGCCGTTGTCGCCTTCGTCGTCCGGCGCACCGCCCAGCAGACGCAGCACGGCCTTCGCCGTGCGGTCACGCATGATCCGGCCACCCACCAGCAGCGATCGCCGGCGATTGCGCCGCATGGTCTGGTTGAACGCCTCGATCATGATCGAGAAGCCGATCGCGGCGTACAGGTAGCCCTTGGGAATGTGGAAACCGAAGCCTTCGGCGATCAGGCTGAAGCCGATCATCAGCAGGAAGGACAGGCAGAGGATGACGATCGTCGGGCGCGCGTTGACGAACACGGTCAACGGCTTGCTCGCCGTAATCATCAGGCCCATCGCGATGACCACGCCGATCATCATGATCGACAGGTGGTCCACCATGCCGACCGCGGTGATCACCGAATCCAGCGAGAACACGGCATCGAGGATGACGATCTGCGCCACGACCAGCCAGAAACTGGCGCGGCGCGCGGCCTTGCCGTCGTTGTCATCGTCGGCTTCGAGGCGCTCGTGCAGTTCCAGGGTCGCCTTGAACAACAGGAAGGCGCCGCCGATCACGAGGATCAGGTCGCGCCAGGACAGGCCGAAGCCGTTCCAGCTGAACAACGGGCGGGTGAGCGTGACCAGCCATGACATGGCGGCGAGGAGGCACAGGCGCATCACCAGCGCCAGGCCGAGACCCATGAGCCGCGCCTGGTCGCGCTGGCGGGCGTGAAGCTTGTCGGCGAGGATCGCGACAAAGACGAGATTGTCGATACCGAGAACGATCTCCAGCACGATCAACGTGAGAAGACCCGCCCAGGCCGAAGGGTCGGCAAGCCAGTCGAAAGCGAACATGGGTCGGCGCGGAAGGCGCCCGGTTTCCTCCGGAAGGGACGCAACACTATACAGGGGGCACATGACGGTCTGTGCCAGAAGCGCCGTTGCGGTCGCCCATGCCGTCGGCTACGGTGGCTCATGCCTCACGATCTCTCGCCTTCCTCCGCTCCCCTGGACACCGCCCCCACCCCCTCCGACGTGCCGGCACGAACGCCCGGGACGATCGAGACGGCCGCGACCATCCTCGCCTACTTCGCGCTGCAGGCGGGCTTCGGCGGCGCGTTCGGGGGCGCCTCCCAGCTGATCGCCCGGACCTTCCCCACGGCCGTGCCGGACCAGCCCGATCGGCTGATCGTGGTGGTGATCCTTACGCTCCTGTGCGCCGCGGGGGTCGTCGTAACATGGATTGTGCGACGCTGGGCGGCAAAAACGGTCGACGGCGGCCGCGGTGGTCTCGGCTTCACCGAGCCGCCGGGGCGCTACGTGGTGATCGGCACGGCGCTCGGCATCCTCGCGCCGCTGCTGGGCGGCCTGCTCACGCAGTTCCTGGCGGGCGACCACGACGTGAGCCAGACGGTGACCGACATCGCGGATCGCGCGCACGTCGGCATGCGGGTCGCCCTGCTCCCGGCCGTCGTGCTGGTCGGCCCGCTGGTCGAGGAAGTGCTTTTCCGCGGTGCGCTGCTCTCGGTGCTACGCACGCGCCTCGGTGACGGCTGGGCCATCGCGATCTCCGCCATCGTCTTCGGCGCGGTGCACCTGCCCGATCTGGCTTGGCTCTGGTATGCGGTGCCCAACCTGATCCTGGTCGGTGTCTTCTGCGCATGGCTACGGGTGCGCAGCGGGTCGATCTGGCCCGGCTTCGTGGCCCACGCCGCCAACAATGCGCTGGCGACGGCAGGCTGGTTCTTCAGTACCTGAGGGGTCAGAGCGTCTCGAGCGATGCCACGTGGCGAGACAGACGCGGCCCGGCATAGCACTGTGAACCGACGGGAAGCAGCCCCACCTCGTTGAACGCGGCCCGGTACCAGCGGGCCGGTCGTGACAGGAAACCCTCGCGATCGCCACCGGGATCGTCCTCGCGTGTATAGAGCTCCAGGAAGGCCAGGCCTTCTAGCATTTCGCCGATACCAGTCAGGCCGGCGCGGATTTCCGCGGGCTTGAGGTAATGCAGCACATCGGTGCAGACGATCAGGTCGAAGCGGGTATCGAAGCGCAACTCGGCGAGCTGGCCGAAACGCGCATAGCCGATGTTTCGCGAGCGGCCGTAACGCGCCACGGCGTATTCGCTTGCCTCGAGCCCGCGATATTCGATCCCGGGCCGCATCTTCCGCAGGACGGCCCGCCAGGGTGCCTCGCCGCAACCGATGTCGAGAACATTGCGTACCGGGTGGCCAAGATAGAACTCGGCCTGGGCGAGGACCATGGCGACCTTGCGGTTAAGCTCGGCAGGCGAGCCCACAGCGTGGTCCGCACTCCGGTACCACTTGTCGAAATAGGCCTGGTCGTAGGACTTGGGCATGGTGTACAGCCGCCGAAAACGCCCATGTTAGCCGGGCCTACACTTCGGGCATACATGCCCGGCCGCAGCATTGGAGGTCATTGATCGAGGAGAACCCCATGCCCCGCATCCAGCTCCGCATTACCGGCGACCGCGACATCTTCGACGACGTCGTCACCGCCATCCACGGCATCGACCGCGTGGAACGCGTGGAAGAGATCGACGACTTCGGCATGGGCGTCCGCGACGATTCCAGCTCGAGCGAACTATCCGACGATGTCGGTTCCCGCACCTTCACCGTTGAGGTCGAAGTGCCGAACGATAAAGTCGGCGAGCGCGTGCGTGAGGTCGCCGAGGAAACGGCCGGCAACCGCGAGGCCGCCATCGAATTCATCGGCGACGACGAAATAGAAATGTAGGAGCCGATTCATCGGCGATCCCGCGGCAGCGGGCCAGGTCACAGGTTCTTGCGGTCAGGTGGCGGTAAACCTTCGGCGCCGGCTCCCGTTTAAGGTGTAGCGACACCGAAACCGGAGGTTCCATGCGAGCGTTGGCCGCTGCCGTACTGTTCGCCTTCGTCGCCTTGCCCGCCGCGGCGCGCGACGATGCCCTGTCGAAGGAAGACGTCGCCTGGCTGGACCGGGTGACCTTTGGTGTGGACTCGGCAACCATCGCGAGCTACCGCGACCTCGGTCGGCGGCGTTTCCTCGACCGGCAACTGCATCCCAAAGCCGATGGCCTTCCTGCCGACGTGCGCGCGCAGATCGACGGCTTCGATGTCACCAGGAGACCCATGGCGACCCTGGTGGCGCAGGTTCGCGACCAGTACCGCGATATCAACGCCATGCCCGATGGCGATGGAAAACAGGAAGCGAAGAAGGCCCTGCAGAAACAGGGCAACGAGTACGCGCAGCAAGCACAGGCGACCGAGTTGCTCTACGCCATCTACGACGAGAACCAGCTGCGCGAGCAGATGGTCTGGTTCTGGCTCAACCACTTCAGCGTATTCCAGCAAAAGGGTCGTGTGCGCTGGGTGGTCGCCGACTATGCGCAGAACACCATCCGGCCGCATGCGCTGGGCAAATTCCGCGACCTGGTCATGGCCACGCTGAAGAGCCCCGCCATGCTGGAGTATCTGGACAACGTGCAGAACGCACGCGACAAGATCAACGAAAACTACGCACGCGAGCTGATGGAGCTGCATACGCTTGGCGTTGGTAGCGGCTACAGCCAGGACGACGTGCAGAACCTCGCACGCATCCTCACGGGCGTGGGCGTGAACTTCGACGGCCAGCCGCGCAAGCTCAAGCCCGACATGCAAGCGTATTACGTGCAGGAAGGCGTCTTCGAGTTCAATCCGAACCGTCACGACTTCAGCGACAAGCTATTGCTCGGCAAACCGATCAAGGGCGGCGGCTTCGACGAAGTGGAGAAGGCCGTCGACCTCATCGTGAGCCAGCCGGCGTGCGCGACCTTCATCTCGACGAAGCTGGCGCAGTACTTCGTCGCCAACGATCCGCCGCCCGAGCTCGTCAAGGCCATGGCCAAGACGTTTCGTCACACGGACGGCGATATCGCCGCCGTCATGGACACGATGCTGACGTCGAAGGCGTTCACGGCGTCGCTGGGCAAGCGCTACAAAGATCCGACCCAGTTCCTTGTCTCGACGATGCGCCTGGCCTACGACGGCAAGCCCGTCGCCAATCCGCGCCCGTTGGTGAACTGGATCAACCAGCTCGGCCAGGCACCGTTCGGCCGGATCACGCCGGATGGCTGGCCGACCACCGATTCGGAATGGTCCAGTTCTGGCCAGGTGGCCAAGCGCTTCGAGATCGCGAGATCGATCGGTAGCGGCGCCAACCATCTGTTCGACCTCGACGAAGCCGGCACCCATACACGCGGCGGCTTTCCGCAGCTGACCACACCGACCTACTACGCGACCATCGAGCCGTACCTGGCACCGAAGACGCGCGATGCGCTCACCCAGGCCACGTCGCAGCAGGAATGGAACACCTTCCTGCTCTCGTCCCCCGACTTCAACTACCACTGAGGCCTCCCATGGATCGCCGCCAGTTCCTGCTAGCCRCCACCGCTACCGTGCCCGCCCTCATGCTGGGTGGCAAGGTGTTTGCCGCGCCCGCATCGTCACCGCGTTTCCTGCTGGTATTCCTCCGCGGTGGCTATGACGCCAACAACATGCTCGTGCCCTATTCGAGCGATTTCTATTACGAATCGCGGCCCAGCATCGCGCTGGCGAAGCCCGATACGGGCAATCCGAGAGCCGTTCGTGCTCTCGATGCGAACTGGGGCCTCACGCCGGCACTCGCCGCCTCCATGGGCCCCTTGTGGGATAAGCGCCAGCTCGCCTTCATTCCGTTCTCGGGCACAGACGATCTCTCACGCAGTCACTTCGAGACCCAGGACAATATCGAAGCCGGCGAAGCGGCAGATGCACGCAACTACGGCTCGGGGTTCATGGGCCGTCTTTCGGGCGTCTTGCGCGGCTCGCCGCCGATCGCCTTCACGGATGCCTTGCCGCTATCGTTCCGCGGTGCCGGCGACATCCCGAACATCTCACTCAAGGGCGGCAGCAAGGCGGTTTTCGACGACCGCCAGTCGAAGATTCTTGCCAGCATGTACGAGGGCACGTCGTTGCAGGCAGCGGCTACCGACGGACTGCAACTTCGCCAGCAGGTGTCGCAGGATCTGCAGACCGAGATGGTCGCTGCCAGCCGCGGCGCGGTTAACGCACGCGGCTTCGCGCAGCAGGGCCAGCGCATGGCCACGCTCATGCGCGATCGCTTCCGGCTCGGCTTCGTGGATGTGGGCGGCTGGGATACCCACGTGAACCAGGGCGGAGCCGATGGTCAGCTCGCCAACAACCTCGACAATCTCGGGCAGGGACTTGCGAGTTTTGCCGATGGCCTCGGTGAGGCCGAATGGAATAACACCGTCGTCGTCGTCGTATCTGAATTCGGGCGCACCTTCCGTGAGAACGGGAACAAGGGCACCGATCACGGTCACGGCACGACGTACTGGGTTCTCGGCGGCAAGGTCAACGGCGGTCGTGTCGCCGGTCAACAGGTCGCGGTGAACGCGGGGAGCCTGTTGCAGAACCGCGACTACCCCGTGCTCAACAACTACCGCGATGTGCTCGGCGGTCTGATGCGCCGCACGTACGGGCTGTCCGATGCCGACCTCGCCAAGGTGTTCCCGGGAGCGAAGCCACGCGACTTGCAGCTCGTTTAGGGCTGCCAGGTCTGTCCGTCGGGGTCGGTCAGCTGTCGATCCAGATAGAACGCCGCGCTGATGAACGCAAGATGCGTCAGGGCTTGAGGGAAATTGCCGAGCTGTTCGCCCCGCAGGCTCAGCTCTTCGGAGAACAGCCCGAGGTGGTTCGAATACAGTACGCCGCGCGCCATGATCTCGCGCGCCTCGTGCAGACGACCAGCGCGCGCCAGGCATTCCACGTACCAGAACGTACACGTGGTGAACGCACCCTCGCCGCCCTCCAGCCCGTCGTCGTTGCGGTAACGGAATACCATGCCGTCGTCGGTGAGCTGGTCGCGGATGGCGTCCAGGGTAGCGAGCCAGACCGGGTCGGTGGCTGACACGAAACGAACCAGCGGCATCATCAACAGGGAGGCATCCAGGTCGGTGCCGCCCTTCGCCTGCACGAAATGGCCGTGTTCGGGATGCCGGAAGTGGGTCCAGATGTCCTCGGCGATACGGTCGCGCTCGGCCGCCCATTCGACGATGGGACCGGGCAACGAGCGTTTGYTGGCCAGACGCACCGCGCGATCGAGCGCCACCCAGCACATCAGCCGCGAATGCAGGAACTCACGTTTCGCGTCGCGGATCTCCCAGATGCCCTCATCGGCCTCCTTCCAATGGCGACGCACGTGATCGACCATGCGCACCACGTGCAACCAGCCGGAGCGGCTTATCGCC
>NZ_JBFUJE010000139.1:0-9028 GCF_056401535.1 Luteibacter sp. P4_E6
TGTACTTATTTGGCCTACGGCCGCTCCACTTGTGCGGAACTCGCCTCGAGGGTGGGCACCGAAGRCTCTTCCCATCCCTGAGGTTCGTGTGGGTCGAGCCGACRAAGCAGCGCCGCTTCGGTTGCTGGCTCGTCGGCATCGCCAAACGGTCGACCCCAGCGCGYCGAGATCGTCCGCGCTAGGTAGCGCAGCGGCGAGGAAAACGCTCGCCGCGCCGGGAATGACGTATCTGCACGACCGCCGTAACGGCCSGCTTCGGYGGCAACACCCGCCCCAAACGGCTCTCCGTCCMGCTGACCGTATCGTCGTGAGAGACCTTGGTGTCCRCCCTCGAGGCGAGTTCCGCACAAGTGGAGCGGCCGTAGGCCAAATAGATACGTGGGCCGCGTGAGCGGCCTTTCCTTGTCGAACGCGGAGGACGTGTCTGAGCAGCGAGGGTGGGCACCAAGGTCTCCCCGCGAGACGCCCAAGTGTAGAGAGCGATGGCAAAGCCGAGCCCGCGAAGCCGAGCGCCCGAGCCCTGGTAATGAGTGGAGAGTCTTTTTATTTGCCCTGGAAGCTCACCAGCTCCAGTGTCAGGTCGCCGCCGTCTTTCTGCGCCAGCTTTACCGGGACCGGATACTTCGTCGGGACATACCAGGCGCTGAAGCTCGCGGCCTGATCGGCACGGTCCACACGTACGGCATCGAACGAGCCGGCGGGGACGGTGACCTTCTCCTTGCCCGACACCTTGAACGACTGGTTCTCCACGGCCTGTTTCACGGCCACGGGGAAGCTGACCTGCTGCTGGCCTGATGCCAGTGCGACGCCGAGCGCGAGCGGCAGCGTGTTGCGCTCGACCATGTTTGGCACGGCGGCGTACGAATAGCTCTTCTTGGTGTCCTGTACCTGGACCGTGTTGCCCTGGATGGTCAGGTCGCGTGTCTTGCTCTTGAACGAGGAGTCCAGCGCGTAGTGATAGCTGATCGCCGCAGGCACCTTGCCGGACCAGGCGAAACGCGAGGTCTCGGTCACGTTGGCGCCTGCGATGGCCGCGAGGCCGCCCGTACCCTTGGTCTGGTTGCTGTACTCGTACTGGCCATTCCCGGCGGACTTCAGGGTGATGGTCGCGTCGCCGAGCGGATCGCCGCCCTGGAGCACGTGATACGTCGCGGTGAAGGACTGCGGTACATCCGCGGCGAACGCGGCGACAGGCAGGGCGAGGGCCAGCGCAAGGCCGGCGCGGAGCAGGGGAGTCGTCTTCATGCCTCCGAGTTTAGCGGCGGCGCCTGAATGTGGGGCATGTGGGATCGCGGACGGGCCAGCTCGGTAGCAACTGATTCATCGGCGAATGGGTGCTTGCGATGACCGGGCCCGCTGCCGCGGGATCGCCGATGAATCGGCTCCTACAAGAGCTCGGTGATGTCCAGGGGAGTGGTCAGCGGGTCGCCGTCGAAGACGGCCCCGCCTTCCCACCGCAAACGACCGCTGGCGATCGCGCCGACGACGGCCGGCAGCAACCGGTGCTCTTCGACAAGCAGCCGCGTGGCCAGTGAGGCCTCGGTGTCATCCTGGCCGACGGGGATTCGCGCCTGTGCCACGACCGGGCCACCATCCAGTTCCGCCGTGACGAAGTGAACGCTGGCACCGTGCTCGGCGTCGCCGGCTTCGAGGCATCGGCGGTGCGTATGCAGGCCGCGATACTTCGGCAGCAACGACGGATGCACGTTGATGGCACGGCCTTCCCAGTCGGCGACAACGCCCGCGTCGATGATCCGCATGAAACCGGCCAGGACCAGGAGATCCGCACCGGCATCGGCAACACGACCGAACAACGCGCGATCGAAATCGGCACGCGTCGCGTAGTCACGGGGGTTCAGTGCGACGGTGGGAATGCCGGACTCTGCGGCCACCGCGAGTGCGCCAGCGGAGGCCTTGTCGCTACCCACCAGCACGAATTCAATCGGCAGCCGCGCAGCGATCAGCGCGGCGAGGTTGCTGCCGCGCCCGGAAGCGAGCGCGGCGACACGCAAGGGTCGATCCACGGAGCGGATCAGGCGATGTGGACGCGCTCGTCGCCGCTGGCGGCGACGACCGAGCCGATCGCCCAGGAGGCGAGACCGTGGGCGGCCAGCGCGGCCTTCGCGGCGTCGACCTGGTCCTGGGCGAGCAGCACGGTGAAGCCGATGCCGCAGTTGAACGTGCGCCACATTTCTTCGCGGGCCACGTTGCCTTCGCGTTGCAGCCACTGGAATACCGGCGGCAACTGCCACGAGGAGGCATCGATGGTCAGGCCGAGGCCGTCGGGCACCACGCGGATGATGTTTTCTTTCAGGCCGCCACCGGTGACGTGGGCCATGCCGTGCACGTCCACTTTCGTTAGCAGGTCGAGGATCGGCTTCACGTAGATGGTCGTGGGCGCCATCAGGGCGTCGCCCAGCTTCACGCCGCCGATGTCGAGATCGAGCGGGGAGCCGGCCCGCTCGAGGATCTTGCGGATCAGCGAGTAGCCATTGGAATGCGGGCCGGAGGCGGCTACGCCGAGGATGACGTCGCCGGCGACGATGGTCGAGCCATCGTTCATGGCGGACTTTTCCACCGCGCCAACGGTGAAGCCGGCGAGGTCGTACTCGCCCGGCGGGTACATGTCCGGCATTTCCGCGGTCTCGCCGCCGATGAGGGCGCAACCGGCCAGTTCGCAGCCGCGGGCGATGCCGCTGATGACCGCGGCGGCGGTATCGATGTCGAGCTTGCCCGTGGCGAAATAGTCGAGGAAGAACAGCGGCTCCGCGCCCTGCACGAGCACGTCGTTGACGCACATGCCCACCAGGTCGATACCGATGGTGTCGTGGCGTCCCAGGTTCTGTGCGAGCTTGAGCTTGGTGCCTACGCCATCGGTACCCGAGACGAGGACCGGCTCTTTATAACGCCCGGAGAGGTCGAACAGGCCGCCGAAACCACCGAGCCCGCCCATGACTTCAGGGCGGAAGGTCCGCTTGACCATGGGCTTGATGCGTTCGACAAGGGCGTTGCCGGCGTCGATGTCGACACCCGCGTCGCGGTAGGTAAGGGAGCCCTGGTCGGAGGACATAAGCGATTCCGGCGCGTATTGGAAACCGTGCATGATAACAGCAAGCAGCCCCATGGCTTTGCCCTGCACGCCGTCTGGATGGACGGCATGGCAAGGTTTGGGCAGACTCCCCGTCTTCACAAAGCGACGCCAAAACCATGCGCCCAGCCCGTCTCCTCGCCTTCCTAATGCTCTTCCTGCTGTCCTTCGTCGGCACGGCGGCGGCGCAGACCGCGATCTATACGGTCACGGTGCCGGTGGCCGATACCAGCGCCGCGGTGCGCGACCAGGCCTTTGCCAACGGCCTTACCCAGGTGCTCGCCCGGGCCTCGAATGGCGCGGATCCCCGGTCCAAACCGGGTTATGCCGACGCCATGAAGCAGCCCGGTGGGCTGGTCCAGCAGTATCAGTACGCGCGCACCGGTGGGGCCAATGGTGCGCCGTTGAGCCTCGATATCGTGTTCGACCCCGGCGCGATCCGCCGCGTGCTGGCCGTCGGCGATGCCGCCGCGGCGGCGCCGAAGCCGCCGGTGCTGGTGATTGCCCGCGACGCGAGCGGCAAGACCCTCGGTCAGCAGGATCTCCTGCCGCTGTCGCAGATGGCCGACACCCGCGGCTACCAGATCGTCCTGCCGAAGCCGGATTCCACTCTTGATGCGAGCGCCATCGCCGGCGGCGACGCCGCGGCGATCGCCACCGTGGCGCGCCAGTACAACACGGCCGTGATCCTTATCGGCAAGGTCGGCGGCGACCAGACCGACTGGACCCTGGTCTCGGCGGGACGCGCGTCCAGCTGGAAGGACAGCGGTGAGGCGCGGGCGGCGTTGCTCTCCAACGGCGCCAACGCCATGGCGGACAAGCTGGACCGCCAGTTCACGGCGGCCCAGGGCGGAAGCTCCAGTGGCAAGGTATGGGTGTCCGGCCTGCGTTCGGCCGCCGACTATGCCGGCCTGCTGTCGACCTTCCAGAGCGACCCCTCGGTGAAGTCAGTGGCTCCTGTCGGGGCCACCGCCGATGGCGTGCTATTCACGGTGAGTGCCACGGCGCCGCTGGCCCGCCTGATCGCCGGTTATGCCTCCGCAGGCCACGTTCTGGCCGCCGACGCCCATGACGGCGCCGACCTCGCCGTTCGCTGGATCCCCTGATCCGCGACAATGGCGTCACCGCCGCCACGGGACGATGGCGGCGTCTTCCCTACGTCGAAACTGGAATCGCATGACTCACGACACTTCGCGCCGCTGGCAAATGCTTGCGATCGGCGCCGTCATCATCTTCGTGATCTGGCTGCTTGCGCCGGTGCTCATGCCCTTCGCCGTCGCCGCGATGCTCGCCTACCTCGGCGACCCGCTGGCCGATCGCCTGCAGCGCCTGGGCATGGGGCGCTCGTGGGCGGTCAGCATCGTCTTCGCGGTCATCGCGCTGGTCGTCATTGGCGCACTGCTGCTTCTGGTTCCGCTGATCCAGCACCAGTTCGAGAACCTCGCCGAGAACCTGCCGCGTTACGTGGAATGGGCCAAGAGCACGGCCTTGCCGTGGATTCAGCAGCGCCTGCACCTTGACCCCGACGTCTTCGACGCTGATCGCCTGATCGCGACGATCAAGGAGCACATCGGCTCGGTGAGCAGCGTGCTGGCGACAGCGGTGACCAAGGTGACGCAGTCCGGCATGGGCATCGTCATGTGGTTGACCAACCTCGTGCTGATCCCGGTCGTCGCGTTCTATCTCCTGCGCGACTGGGACACGATGATCGCGCATATCCAGCGCCTGCTACCGCGCTCCATCGAGCCGACCGTGGTGCGTCTTTCGAGCGAGTCGGACCAGGTGCTCGGCGCCTTCGTTCGTGGTCAGCTGTTGGTGATGCTGGCGCTCGGCGTGTTCTATGGCCTCGGCCTCACGCTGTGCGGCATCTCGATCGGTCCCTTGATCGGCATGGTCGCCGGCCTGCTCAGCTTCGTGCCTTACCTGGGTTTCATGATCGGCTTCGTTGCCGCGATAATTGCCGTTCTCGTGCAATACGGCGACTGGACCCACGTCCTCCTGGTCGCAGGTGTGTTCACCGTGGGCCAGTTGCTCGAAGGTTATGTGCTGGTGCCTCGCCTGGTCGGTAGCAAGATCGGCCTGCATCCGGTGGCGGTGATCTTCGCCGTGCTCGCCGGCGGCCACCTGTTCGGTTTCCTCGGCGTGCTGTTGGCTCTGCCGGCGGCGTCGGTCGTCGTGGTACTGATGCGCTACGTGTTCGCGCGTTACCGCGAGAGCGATCTCTACACGGAGCCGGCCGCCGTGAGCGAGCCGGAACGCATCGATGTCGATGTGGACGTGGATGTGAAAGTGAAGCCGGTCCAACCCACCATTCCGGGCGACGGCGGTCCATGACGACCCAGCTCCCTCTCGCGCTGCGCTGGCCGCGCCGCCAGCGATTCGAACACTTCCATGCGGGCGAAAACGCCGTGGCGGTCGAGGCGGTGCATGCCGCCGCCGTCGATCCGGCGGCGCCCTGGGTCTTCGTCGCCGGTCCGGTGGGGAGCGGCCGCACGCATCTGCTGATCGCAGCCTGTCAGGCGGCCATCGACGCGGGACGCACGGCGCAGTACCTGCCGCTGGCTGGTCTGCGTGGCCCCCGGGCAGCGGCCATTCGCGGCATGGCCGGTAGCGATGTGCTCGCTATCGACGATGTCGATTCCATCGCCGGAGAGGCCGACGCCGAGCATGCGCTGTTCGATACCTTCAACCGGTATCGCGCCGATGGCTGCACGTTGCTGTTTGCTTCCGTCGGTGCGCCCGCTTCGATGGATATCGCCTTGCCGGATCTTCGGTCGCGGCTCGGCTCGCTCACGCAGGCGTTGCTGAAGCCGTTGGCCGATGGCGAGCGGCGACAGGTGCTCCGCGACCACGCGGCCGGCCGTGGCATTGAACTGGACGACAGCGTGCTCGACTGGCTGTTCGCGCACCATGCCCGCGACCTCGGCGCGTTGCTCGATCTGCTCGACACGCTCGATCGCGCGTCGCTCGCCGCGCAGCGACGGGTGACGGTGCCGTTCCTGCGCAATCTGCTCAGGAACGACTGAGGCGATCACCGATCTCGGTGCACTGGCACGGTGCCGATCAGTTCCTTCAGCGCAGGATTGTTTCCGCGCACGCCGTATACCCTCAGCACGCCCTCATCGGTGTCATGTTCGACGATGAGGTAGGTGCGTTGCGATGCCGAACCGCTGAGGAAGACGGGGACGCTGCCGATGTTGCGATAGCGACCCATGTCCTCATGGAGATGACCGGCGAAGATGGCGGCGACGTCGGCGTTCGTGACCAGCCTCGCGAAGTCGCCGCTGTACTCGGTCGGGTCGTGCATGTGGACGATGGCGAAGTCGTAGTCGCGATCCTTCCAGTCTCCGAAGGCCGGCTTCTCCAGCTTGCTCTCGATGAGGTTGCCTAGCCACGGCAGGGAGGAAACAATCTGGTGGCGCTGCACGCGGAGTCCTTCAGTCGACTCGAAGGTCACCGTGTACTCCGGGAAGTTGTTGAGCTGGATGTTCAGTACGCGATCCATTCCAGGAGCTTGCACCGCATAGGCGAGGCTGCCCTCGTGAAGGGCGCTGAATACACCCGGTTTCACCGAAAAATCGAAGGCGACCTTCGCGGCTTTATCCGTCACGTGCTGAACGAGGTCAGCGATGCTGTCGCGCGCGCAGCCGTCGTTGTAGCAGCCTTGCGTCTCGCCCTTATCGTTTACCCGGCGGATATTGTTCTGGTAATCGTGGTTGCCGAGTCCAAGGTGTACGTTGTCGCCGAGGATGGGCAGCAGCCTCGCCATGACGCTGCGTTGGTCGCCATGTCCGTAGGCCGTCAGATCGCCGTTGATGAACACCGGAATGTCCTCGCCGGGTCGTTGCGCCCGAAAAGCGGCGATGCTCCGGTACTGCTCGGTGATGAGGGCTTCGGAACGCTGGTCGCGCTCGTAGTCGCTTT
Organism: Luteibacter sp. P4_E6; assembly: GCF_056401535.1. NCBI lineage: Bacteria > Pseudomonadati > Pseudomonadota > Gammaproteobacteria > Lysobacterales > Rhodanobacteraceae > Luteibacter > Luteibacter sp. P4_E6. The sequence continues at coordinate 7,013 of NZ_JBFUJE010000139.1, forward strand.
CCTGCGCGCCCCTGTCCGTGCGATCCGTCCAGGGGTACTGCGGGTCGGACGTGACGATCATCGTCCGGACCTCGGCGGCGGCGTGCGCGGCGAAGGTGAGGGCGCCGATGGCGATCGCCACGGTGAGGGTGCAGCGGGTGAGGGGTTTTCCTGGCACGGCATGTCGTCCTTGTGTCGTTGCGGATGCGTGCGAACGTCCGGTTCGCAACGACGACAGGCTAGACCGATGGCAAGCCGGCGCCTGTAGGCGATCGCCAGGGCTGTTCAAGCTTGAGGACGACAGTGAGCCGTGGCGTTCGCCGAGCTTGTTTTTCTGGAGCCCAAACGCAAAGCGCGCGCCCTGTCGGGGCGCGCGCTTTGGTTGTCGGTCATTCGGCGTAGTCGCTCATCCAGGCGAGCCAATCGCCTACATTGCTTGTCGGATCAAACCCCGAGCAAGCGCGCCGTGGCGTTGGCCTTGATCACGTCCGTCATCGCTTTGGCGACGTTGATGTTGCCGGCGATGATGTTGCCACTCTCGGGCAGGCCTTCGCGGCCGGCGAAGTCGCCGTAGATGCCGCCGGCTTCGCGTACCAGCAGGGCACCCGCGGCGATGTCCCAGATGTTGAGTGCCGGCTCGAAGAAGCCGTCGACGCGGCCGGACGCCACGTAGGCCAGGTCCAGCGCTGCCGAGCCCATACGACGGATGTCTTCGGCCTCGGCGAGCAGGGCCGCCGTCATCGCCAGCTGCGGTTCGAGATGGTTGCGGGCGCGATACGGGTAACCGGTGGCGATGAGCGCACCGGCGAGGCCCTCACGCTTGCCCACGCGGATGCGGCGATCGTTGAGGTAGGCGCCGTCGCCCTTGCTGGCGGTGAAGAGCTCATCGCGCAGGGGGTCGAAGACCACGCCGTAGACCGGCTCGCCCTTTTCGACCAAGGCGATGGAGACGCAGAAGTGGGGGATGCCACGCAGGTAGTTGTGCGTGCCGTCGAGCGGATCGATGACCCAGGYCAACGGTCCCTTGCCGATCTGCCCCGATTCCTCGCCAAGGATGGCGTGGGTGGGGTAGGCGCGACGGAGTTCCTTCACGATCTCGGCTTCAGCGAGGCGATCGACTTCGGAAGCGAAGTCCATGCGCTGCTTTTCGACGACCGCGAGGCCCTCGAGGCGATTCATGTAGCGCAGGATGATGTTTCCTGCGGAGCGCGCGGCGCGCGCCGCAACGTTGACGGCGGGTCTGGGCATGGGGATCGACTTGGTAAAAGAACAGGTGAGCGCGGTCGGGCCGCGTCGGTCGGGCAGTTTAACACTGCCTTGCGGCTCACCCAAGTCATTGCCGTTGTAGACTTTCCGGTCCTCCCGTTCAGCCCCCCGATGCCATGGCCCTCTCAGAGCTCAACGATCGTCTCCGTTTCGTCCTCGTCCGCACCTCCCATTCGGGCAATATCGGCTCGGCGGCGCGGGCCATCCGCACCATGGGCTTCGACCGGTTGACCCTGGTGGCTCCCCACCGGTTCCCGGATCCGGAAGCCACGGCGCTGGCGGCGGGCGCTGACGATGTGCTCGGCAACGCGTCCGTCCAGGACGATCTGGTGGCGGGACTGGCCGGCACGACCTTCGCCCTCGGCCTGTCGGCGCGACGCCGCGGGGTGAACATCCCCGAGCTCGATCCGCGCGAGGGTGTGGCCCAGGCCCTCGCCGCCGCCCGTCGGGGCGAGCAGGTCGCCCTGGTGTTCGGCAACGAGCGGACGGGCCTGGAGAACGACGAGCTCTCCCGCTGCCATGCCATGATCCGCATCCCCAGCGTGGACGATTTCAGCTCGCTGAATCTTTCCCAGGCGGTGCAGGTGGTGGCCTACGAGCTGCGCACGGCCCTGTTGGCTGATGAGGCACAGGCACCGGTGGCCGACATCGACCCCGACGAGGTCCCGGCCGACGCGGAGCAGCTCGAGCGATTCTTTACCCATCTGGAGCAGACCCTGGATGACATCGAGTTCCACAAGGGCCGTTCGCCGGTCACCATCATGTTGAAGC
>NZ_JBFUJE010000140.1:0-8818 GCF_056401535.1 Luteibacter sp. P4_E6
GTGGTAGCTATCTGGTCGATGACGCTTCCACGGCAACACCCGGTCGTTGTCAGCTGGAAAGCTGGTTACAGGTGTTTCGCGGTGGCGCGCACACTGCATGGGCGGTGCCTGCCTGCGGCGTCGGGCCGGTTGAGTTCGGGCTCGGGCTCGGCGGTCAGTCCCATCCGGGATACAACCTGCAGAACCCTTCGATCAAATGGCAGCTGCGAAATGGCGACGACGCCGGTATCGGTCTTGCCATTGCCACTGACACAACCCTGCAGAACGGTCATCGCATCGGCTCGAATGTCTACGCCGCGAGCAACTTCGGCATCGACGACGAGCGCCGCCTGATGGCGAACGTGAACCTCGGCATGACCCGGGCGGAACAGGGTGCCTGGCGAGGCCTGGCCGGCGTCGGCTTCGAGTTTGCCGTCACGAAGGAGGTCGCTTTGCTCGCCGAACGGCTATGGGCGGCGCGCCTGTCCCAGACGACGCAGGCAGGTGTGCGTTACTACTTCGGCAAGGACGATGGCGACAGCGTCGACCTCGTCGTCGGGCGTGAGCGCGAACATGCGTCGCCGGTTTCGCGCTGGGCCACGATCGGTCTGAACCTTGCTTTCTGAAGGCAGCGGTTAGACTGCGCCGATGAATGACGACACCCACCTCGCCCATGGTCTTGCTGGCGACGAACTGACACCGGACTGGCCGCCGCTGACCCTGGCCGAGGTCGAGGTGCTCCTGCGTCGTTTTCCGCCAGGTGGCGCCGTCGAGGCGCTGCACTGGCGTAGTCCCCGTCCGTTGTCGGCCGCCGCGCTCGTGCGTACGTCGACGGGCGAGGTCTTCGTAAAACGTCACCACCGGAGCGTGCGCTCGACGGCGACGCTGGCCGAGGAGCACGGCTTCGCCACACACCTGCGGCAACGCGGTATTGCCGTGCCGAAGGTGATGACGGACATCGACGGTGCGTCGGCGGTCGCGATCGGCGAGTGGGTCTACGAAGTGCATGCGCCAGCACTCGGTGTCGATGTCTACCGCGACGCCTTCTCCTGGTCGCCGATCGGCGGCATCGCCCATGCGCGAGCCGCGGGTGCGATGCTGGGGCGGTTGCATGCGGCCGCTCGGGATTACCGCGCGCCGCAGCGGACCACGCAACTGCTGGTGGCGCGGGCAGACATTCTCTCGTCGGCAGATCCGTTGCTGGCTATCGACGCCGCGCTTTCGTCGCGTCCTTCGCTGGAGGCGTACCTGCGCGAGCGCGACTGGCGTGCGGAGATCGGCGAGGCCATTGCACCCTGGCATGCGCGTGCCGTTGAGGGTATCTCCCGCCAACCACGATCATGGACCCACGGCGACTGGCACGTATCGAACCTGTGCTGGAGCGACGGCGGCGATGAGGCGCGGATCACCGACGTACTCGACCTGGGCCTTTCCGCCGTGACGTTCGGCTTGTTCGACCTGGCGACGGCGATTGAACGCAACGCCATCGCATGGCTCGATATCGCGCAGGGAGACATCGGTCGCACCGACCTCGCGCTCGCCCTGATCGAGGGCTACCGGGAGGTATGCCCCTTGGCCGCCGACGACCTGGATCTGCTCGCCGACCTCCTGCCGATCGTCCACCTCGATTTCGCCCTGTCCGAGGTCGAGTACTTCGAGGGCGTGACGGGTCGTCGCGACCACGCCGATGTGGCCTACCACACCTTCCTGCGCGGGCATGCCGCCTGGTTCATCGGGGCGCAGGGGCAGGCGCTGCTCGACGCGATCCGCCACGCGGGCGGCTGATTCGTGGTTCAATAGCCGTTCTAGAAGCGGGGGTGCCTGGCGTTGCCAGGCTGAGAGAGTCCCTTGGAACCTGACCCGGTTAGTACCGGCGTAGGGAGCTTGCAGAGCCACGGACGTCCCGGGACGACGTGGCTCGCCGTCGCTTCGTCCGTGAACCTGAAGACGACGATGACTTTTTACCGTACCCCGCTGGCCGTGGCCTTGTTCTCCCTGCTCGGTGTTGCGCACGCCGCCGACGATACGACGCCCCAGAAGGCGCGTACGCTGCCGACGGTGGATGTGAACGCCACGACCACCACCGGTTACCAGGCCGCCGATTCCCAGTTGGACACCTTCGGCAGCTTCGGCAACGCGCCCTTGCACGATACGCCGGCGGCGATCACCGTCATCACCCGCGCGCAGCTCGACGACCGCCAGCCGAGGACGCTCAGCGAACTGGTACGCGGTGATTCGGCGATCAACGACAACTACGCGCCGGCGGGCTACTACCAGGACGTTTCGATCCGCGGCTTCCCGCTGGACCTTGCCACGGGCTTTCGCTTCAACGGCATGATCGAGTCGGCCGAGCAATTGCCCGGGCTCGAAGGCAAGGAGCGCGTCGAAGTGCTGAAGGGTCTTGGTGGCCTGGAAGCCGGCGTGGTCGAGCCGGGCGGCCTGATCAACTACGTGAGCAAGCGTCCTGCCGACGTGCACAGCGTGACGATCGGGACGGATTCGCACGGGTCCAGCTACGAGGCCGTCGATCTGGGGGCATGGTTCACACCATCCTTCGGCCTGCGCGTGAATGCGGCGAATGAGCAGACGCACGCCGCCATCGAACATACCGACGGACGACGCAGCTTCGTGTCTCTCGGTGCCGACTGGAAGATCACCGACCAGGCAACCCTGCAACTGGACACGGACTACCAGACCAGCGGTCAACGCTCGGCGTCCGGTTACCAGCTGCTGGGCGGTACGCAGATTCCCGAGCATCCCAGTCGTACGCGCCTGCTCGGTTACGAGCCCTGGCAGCGTCCTGTCGGCATCCACTCGAGCAACACGTCGCTACGCTTCAACTACCACTTCGACGACAGCTGGAATGCGCAGGTCTCGGCAGGTCACAGCCATACGGTGATCGACGATAACGTCGCCTTCGCTTACGGCTGCTTCTATGCCGCGTCATGTGCGTCGGGCGCGACGCCGGGCTACTTCTTCGCTCCCAATGGCGACTACGATGTCTATGACTACCGTAGTCCGGACGACACGCGACAGAACGACGAACTGCGCGCGGTCGTCACGGGAACGTTCTCGACGGGTGCGATCGACCACGAAGTGAACGTCGGTGCCAGCGCGTTCCGCCGCACCGTGGATCAGCGTCCCTACGTGTACGACTATGTCGGCACCGCGAATATCGACGATCGTACGCCGCCGTATTTCGATCCTTCACCCAACGAGCCGGGCCCTTCGGCGCGCCGCCTGACCAGCTGGCAGCGCACGCTGTTCACGATCGACCGCGTGCATCTGGGCGAGACATGGCAGGTCCTTGCCGGTGCTCGCCTGGTCAAGCTCGACGAGCGTGCGTATGACGACAGTGGTGCCCTCGAGCGCGATACGCGGATGACGAAGACGCTGCCGCAGGCGGCCGTGCTGTGGCAGCCGACGGCGCCCCTGACGACCTACATCAGCTACGGCGAAGGCCTGTCGCTGGGGCGCGAGGCACCTTACTGGACATCGAACGGCGGTACCACGCTGGCACCGTTGCAGTCGCGCCAGGTCGAGGCCGGCGTGAAGTATGCGGTCAGCGATGTCCTGGACCTGCAGGCGGCGGTCTACCGGATTCGCCAGGCCTACCAGTTCGCCCGTCCCGACGACACGCCCGAAGGCTTCACCTTCGTCCAGCAGGGACAGGAGGTGCACACGGGTCTCGAGCTCAACCTGGCCGGGCGCGTGACCGACAATCTTCGGCTGACCGCCAGCGCCAACGTGATTCGTGCGCGTGCCGAGAATACGGGCACGCCGGATTATGAAGATCATCAGGTCGTCAACGTACCCCGCTGGCGGACGGCCGTGTACGCCGACTACACCTTGCCTTTCGCCCCGCAACTGGCGGTGCTCGGTGGCTGGCGCTATGCGGGTACCAACGTGGCCACGCCGAACGGGGACACGCGCGTCCCGGCGTACCATGTGTTCGACGCGGGCCTTCGTTTCGTCACGGCGGTCGGCGGTCATGCGATGACCTGGCGGCTCAACGTGGACAACGTGTTCAACCACTTCTACTGGCGCGATACAGGTACGTCGGGTGGTGATAGCTATCTCTTCCCCGGCATGCCGCGACTTGCCCGCCTTTCGATGACTTATGACTTTTGAGCTTTCGCTGTTCGAACTTTCCGCCGCGCTGGTCAGCGCGGCGGGCGTCTGGCTGACCGCGCGGCGCAGTCCCTGGTGCTGGCCGGTGGGCCTGGTATCGGTGATTGCCTACGCGTGGATTTTCGTCGATGCCAAGCTGTACTCGGATACGATGCTGCAGGTGATTTTTGCCTTCCTGATTCTTTACGGATGGCATCGATGGTCGCGTCACCTCGACGGCAGCGGTCATGTCCGCGTTGCGGAACTGGACACGCGGAGCGCAACGCGACACCTCGCCGTCGGCACGGCCGCGGCGCTGGCGCTCGGGTACGCGATGCACAGGTACACCGACGCCTCGTTGCCGTGGCTGGATGCAGCGCTTACCGCCTTCAGCCTCGTCGCCCAGTGGTGGCAGGCACGACGACACGCCGCTGCCTGGTGGCTATGGATCGCGGTCGACGTCATCTATGTCGGCGAGTACGTCTACAAGTCGCTGCCGATCACGGCCGTGCTGTATGCGGGATTTGTCGTCCTCGCCGCCATAGGCCTGCGCGCTTGGCGACGAGAACGTGCCGAGCCAGTGACAGCCTGATAGTTCTCGGACAGCTAGAGCTTCGGGATGCGGATGCGGCTGACCATCAACGCGCCGGATGCGGCGAACATCAGCGCCAGCGGATGCAGGCCGAGCGAAGCGATCCGGACATTGCCGAGCCAGAGGTTCTCGTGCAGGGCGCCCATCGAGGCGGCGATGCAGAGCACGGCGACCAGGACGATCGATGTTGGAATGGGCGTGCCCTCGAAGTAAGTGACCTTGCCCTCGGCGTTCGAATGATCCTCGGCCGTGACGTTGTATCGCGCCAGGCGTGAGACGCCGCAGCAGACGAACATGAGCAGGATCGCGCGGTCCAGGCCACCCTGCATGCCGCAGCCATAGCCAATGACGGCGGGCGCCACACCGAACGAGATCACATCGGCAAGGGAGTCCAGTTCCCGGCCGAGCAGCGATGCCCGCTGGCGCCACCGCGCAATACGGCCGTCGAGGACGTCGAAGATCAGCGCCAACAGGACCAGTGCGCACGCCATGTAAAGGTGCCAGACGCCGCCTTCCTGCAGGTAGGTCATGGTCGAGAAAAGCGCGCCGACACCACTGGCCGCATTGCCCAGCGTGAACCAGTCGGCCAGTGCGAAGTCACGAATCATGGAAAACGGGCGCGGTTTCGTCGTCATCGGTTCGCTCGGGCGGGTGGTCGTGCGAGTTTACAAGGGACGGCGAACCCTAGAGGGCGCCCGCCGGCTGCACGAGCACGTCGAGGAAGGCCTGGGCGAGACGGCCCGGTGCTTCGCCTTGACGGGCGCGGTATCCGACGACGATTTCCCAGCACGGTTCCTCGGCCTCGGCGATGTCGGCGAACGCGATGGGCCTGGCGTGGCGGTCGTCGCGGCGAATCTTCGCGATCGACTCCGGCACCAGCGCGATGCCGAGGCCCTGCGCGGCGAGTTCAAGCAACATGCCCATGTCGTTGACCTCGAACCGGGTACGGCGACTCAGGCCTGCCTCGGCGAAAGCGTTGTCGATCAGCTGGCGCATGCCCCAGTCGGAGCGCAGATCGACATAGCTTTCCTGCGCAAGGTCACCCAGCGTCACATCGTGGGCACCGGCCAGCCGATGCTTGGGCGGGCACACGGCCACGAGGCCTTCGCAGACCAGCAGCTTCGTGACCACGTCGGCGACAGGCAGCGCAGGTGGCTGGGTAAAAGCGATATCCAGGTGGCCGTCGCGCACTTCTTCCAGAAGATGGGCGGTGCCGTCGAAACGAAGCTCGATGTCGATGCCGCCAAAGGCGTCGCGGAATCGCCCGAGGGTGGTTGGAAGGTCGATGAAGGGGGCCAGGCTCTGAATAGCGCCGATGCGCAGCCTTCCCCGGGCGAGACCGTGCACCTGGGTCACCGCCATACGCGCCGAGCGTGYCGCATCGAGCACCCGGTGCGCTTCCTCCAGCAAGACCGTGCCCGCCACCGTGAGGGCCACGCTACGCGTGGTGCGGACGAACAGCGGGCCACCGAGTTCGTCTTCCAGGCTGCGGATGGTTTGGGAAAGGCCGGACTGGACCACGTTGAGGCGCTGGGCCGCCCGCGTGAAGTGACGCTCCTCCGCGACGGCGACAAAGTACTCGAGTTGCTTGAGATCCATGGGTATTGAGTGTGCGTGGTGCTTAATACGATCAGAATTTTCCATTTTACAGATGAATGAGGCCGACGCTAACGTGAGCGGGTTAACTCCCCACAAGGAATCCCCATGGAATATCGACTGCTTGGCCGTTCCGGCCTCAAAGTCTCCACCCTCACGATGGGCACGATGACCTTCGGCGGCCAGGGCAAGTTCGCCTCGGTTGGCAACTCCGGCGTGGACGAAGCTCGCCGACTGATCGATATGTGCATCGATGCCGGTGTGAATCTGATCGACACGGCCAACGTCTATTCCGACGGCCGTTCGGAAGAGATCATTGGCGAAGTCCTCGGCGGCAAGCGTCCGAAGGACGTGCTGATCGCCACCAAGGCTCGATTCCCGATGGGCGACGGCCCCAACCATGGCGGCCTCTCGCGGTACCACCTGATTCGCGAGTGCGAAGCCAGCCTGAAGCGTCTGCGCACGGACGTGATCGATCTCTACCAGGTGCACCAGTGGGACGGGCTGACGCCGCTCGAGGAGACCCTGGAAGCCCTCGATACGTTGGTTCGCGACGGTAAGGTGCGTTACCTGGGTTGCYCGAACTATTCCGCATGGCACCTGATGAAGGCGCTCGGCGTGAGTGAGCGCGAGCACCGCCAGCGCTTCATCAGCCAGCAGATCCATTACACGCTGGAAGCGCGCGAAGCCGAATACGAATTGCTGCCGATCTCGATCGACCAGGGCCTGGGCGTCCTGGTATGGAGTCCGCTCGCCGGTGGCCTGCTGTCGGGTAAGCATCGCCGTGACACGAAGGCGCCGGAAGGATCGCGCCACCTCGAAGGCTGGACGGAGCCGCCGATCCGCGACGAAGAACGTCTGTGGCGGATCGTCGACGTGCTCGTCGGGATCGCCGACTCGCGCGGTGTGTCGGGTGCACAGGTCGCCCTGGCCTGGTTGCTCGGACGTCCCGCGGTAACGTCGCTGGTGATCGGTGGCCGTACGGAGGCCCAGTTCAAGGACAACCTGGCTGCCGCCGAGCTGAAACTCACGGTCGAGGAGCGTCAGCGCCTGGACGAGGTCAGTGCGCCGCCGGTGCTCTACCCGTACTGGCACCAGTTGATGACCGCATCGGACCGGTTGGGTCCGGCGGACATGCCGTTGCTGGCGCCGCATCTGAAATAAGTTTTTTTCAGAATCCTTCCATGGGCTTGAGCAGGCGACTCGCGCATCATGTGCCGGTCGCCGCAAGTCACGGGTGGCAACGGTCGGGGCGTGGGACGCGTCCCGGCCGTTTTTTATGGCTTTGCCGTTGAACCCCAGTCTTCGGGGGTGAAGGAAAGGTGCAGCACCGTCCGGTTGCCGTCTTCCAGTGGCGGATGGTAGTCGAGCGTGGTGCAACCGCTGGCCAGCTGGCGCTTCGAGGCCAGGGCCATCGATTTCGCCATCTGTGCGCCATACGCCGGCGTGCCTGCCCGCGTGAGCTTCAGGGCCATGCGAAAGCCATCCGCGCTGACGCCGTCGGGAAGGTCTCCCGGCGTTGCCTCGCCTGGCTGCAGCGCCACGACATCCATGCTGCGACCACAGGTGCCGGCACTGATGATGTCAACGCCGTCCAGAAGACCACTGATGAAAGGGTCGGCATTTTCCGCGAGCGAGTCCACGGCATCGACGGTGGTCGTCAGCCGGATTTTCACGTAGTACAGCTTCCGGTAGAACAGGTAGGTACGCGACGTCAGCATGTCCTGCTGGGCATCGAAGACGATCGGCAGGAAGCGGCCCTCGACCTTCTTTCCGCCGGCCAGCGACGCCGTATACGCGCTTTCGTCACCCCACCAGACGTTCCGGTAGATCTGCTGCCTCTCGGCATAGGCGACCGATTCGCGGAAATCCTCCGATGCCCGATGCAGCATCTTCGGGCTGTCGCCTTCGCCCGCGGGATAGATGAAAACGTCGGCGATGATCCAGTCGGCGTGGTCGATGCGATAGCGCAGCGACACCCCGGCCGCGATGTCGCCTTCATCGGCGTAGTTCTTGACGGCGGAGAGCGTGGCATCGGGCAGTCGCTTGGGCGCAATGATCCACGTGTCGTCCACCACGCCGCGATGGCTGCCTGCATCGGGCAGCGCAAACGGGGGCGCCGCAGGCGCCTCTTGCGCATGTACACCCAGGCCTGCCGTCAGGCCGAGCAGGACGGGAATCACCTTCCACCGCAACATCGTCAACACAACCCCTGAAATATCGAACGCGAACCCCGTGTGAGCACTATAGCCATCCGTTCGTCTCAACGGGAGCGTCGGGATACATGGAGCCGTCGACGTAGAAAAGCCAGGGTCAGGGTTTCCAGTTTGCGGGGGAAAACGACACCCGTTTCCGGCACCCGACGGTGCAATTCACCATCGAACCAGCCCGCGAACACCTCCGGATGGATGTACGACGCGCGACACACGGCCGGCGTGTTGCCGAGCACGGTCGCCACCGATTTGACGGCCGCGGCGAGGGTCGCCTTGACGGCCCGTTCGCCACCCTCGTCGGGGACGGCTGTCGCCGCCAGCACGGCGA
>NZ_JBFUJE010000141.1:0-8810 GCF_056401535.1 Luteibacter sp. P4_E6
GTTTGAAAGGCCAGCCGCGGACGGCACCTGGTCCGGACGCAATCCGGAAAGAATGATGGCGGTGAGCGGCACGAAGAACAGCGCGGTCGGAATGCCTTGCAACAGCGTCGGCAGCACGAGGGTCAGCCGATCGACGTCGGTGTCGTACTGCGCGCGCATGAAAAATACGACGGCGAAGCCGATGAAGGCCAGCGTCGCCAGCACGCGCGCATCCGTCTTACCCATGATCCGTCCCATCGCCGGTGCAAGGATGATGGCAAAGATGCCCAGGGGCGCGGTCACCAGCCCGGCATCCACCGAGCGATACCCGAGAAAGCCCTGGATCCACTGCGGCAGGACGACGAGGTTGGCGAAGAAAACGCCGTACGCTACTGAAATCGCAATGGTTCCACCGAGGAAATTACGGCCGGCGAACAGGCGAAGGTTGACGATGGGACGCTCCTCGGTCAGTTCCCAGATGACGAAGAAGAGGAAGCTGATCAAGGCGAAGATGCCCAGCGCGCAGATCAGCGGCGAGCTGAACCAGTCCAGGTCCTTGCCCTTGTCCAGCATGATCTGTAACGACGCCACCCAGGCGATCAGCGAAACCAGTCCCATGACGTCGATCGGAACGCGTTTGGTCGGCGTTTCCCGATCACGGTAGATCGTCCACACCACGCCGGCGGCGAACAGGCCCACCGGAATGTTGATGTAGAAGATCCACGACCAGCTGTAGCTGTCCGTGATCCATCCGCCGAGGGCCGGCCCGGCGATCGGGCCGACGGTCGCCGTCATCGCCCAGAGTGAGAGCGCCGAATGCCCCTTTTCTTTCGGGAACGTATTCAGAAGCAACGCCTGGGACAACGGCACCAGAGGACCGGCCGCTACGCCCTGGAGGACACGCGCTGCCAGCAGGACGGGGAGCGTCGGTGCGATACCGCACAGCCAGGACGAAAACGTGAACGCGAGGATGGCGAAAACGAACAGCTTCACCTGCCCCACCCGCTGGGTGAGCCAGCCGGTCAGCGGGATGGACACGGCATTCGCAGCGGCGAACAGGGTGATGACCCACGTGCCCTCGTCCACCGAGACGCCGAGGTTGCCGGATAACGTGGGAATGGCCACGTTGGCGATCGAGGAATCGAGCACGTTCATGAACGTGGCAAGGGCAACCGCGATGGCACCCAGTGCAAAACGCGCGCCGGTAAGCGGCGCGGGAACACTCTCTGCGGATGACGACGACATGGGGCGTCCGGCTTCGATATATCTGACATTGCAGACATGTAGTTAAAAAGAAGGCCGCGATCGGTTATCCGCAAGAACCTGCGGATAACCGGCGGTCCGTCCGGCAGCCGCAYGGCACGGCGCAGCTTGCTGACAGTTACTATATCTGACTTTGCAGTTATATACAAGGCATCGGCCGTCCGGATTACGTAGATCTACTCATGCCTTACGGGCAACCAGTGTCTAACGTGCATACGACATCCGCTCATCTGCCATGGAGCTCACCATGTCCGACTGGAACCGTACCCGCCGAGCCCTCGCCGTTCTGCTTCCTGCCGGCATCCTCGGCGCATCCACCATCCTTGGTTCGGCACAGGCAACCACCCTTCCCCCCTCGCGTGTCGCCCCGGACCCCGCGCATGTCACGCTCAACGTGGCTGACCGGCTCGCCGCCATCCGCGAGAGCATCGCCGCGGAAACCTCCGGGACGACGAAGCCCGGTGGAACGGCTTACCCGTTGTTGGCCTGGATGAACTTCGGCGGTTTCGGCTGGCGCAATGGCGGCTGGCGAAACGGCGGCTGGAGGAACTGGGGCAACGGTTGGCATAACTGGGATAATGGCTGGCACAACTGGGGTAACGGCGGTTGGCACAACTTCTGGCACAACTGGTGAGCCGCGGTGGATATTCCGCCATGCATCGATACCGTGGTGCTTCAGCCCACACCCTTCTGCAATATCGCCTGCCGCTATTGCTACCTGCCCAGCCGTAGCGACACCTCGAAGATGTCGCTGGACACGGTACGCGCCGTGTTCACCGCGGTGTTCGGCTCGGGCTGGTCCCATCCCTGGCTTACGGTAATCTGGCACGCCGGCGAGCCGCTGGTGATGCCGGTTGCGTACTACGAGGAAGCGTTCTCCCTCATCGCATCCCTGTGTCCGCCCGGGATCGAAGTGCGCCATGCCATCCAGACCAACGGCATGTTGATCGACGCGGCCTGGTGCGCGCTCTTCCGTCGCTGGGAGGTCGGCGTGGGCGTGAGCATCGACGGACCACGCGAGATCCACGATGCCAACCGGGTTACGCGACAGGGTCGCGGCACCTATGACAAAACCGTCGCTGGCATCCGCTGCCTGATCGACGAAGGCATCCCGTTCCACGTGATTTCAGTGCTGTCGGCGCGAGGCCTTCGGGCACCTGACGAGATGCTCGCGTTCTACAGGGATGCCGGCATCACCGACGTATGCTTCAACGTCGAGGAATCCGAGGGCGATCACGTTTCCGAGCTGTTCTCCGAAGAGGACGCCGCGGCACGCTTCCGCACCTTCCTCAGCACCTTCTGGCGGAAATCGCGGGAGAGTGCCGGCATTCGTTTCCTGCGCGAGATCGACAGCATGCTCACGCGTATCCTGAGGCCGGACGAGGCAGCCGGCGAAAACTCGCAGGTACAGCCGTTCGGCATGGTCAACGTCGACTGCCACGGCAACGTATCGAGTTTCTCCCCCGAGCTGCTGGGGCTGAAAAACGCCGACTACGGCGACTTCATCGTCGGCAACATCCACACCGATTCGCTCGAGTCCATGCGTCAGAGCGACGCCATGCGTGCCATGCACCGCGACATCGCCGCCGGCGTGGCCGCATGCAAGGCCGAATGCGCTTATTTCGCCGTGTGCGGTGGCGGTTCGCCGATCAACAAGCTGACGGAGAACGGCAGTTTCGCCACCACCCGGACCTCGTTCTGCGACCTGGTTCAGAAAGTACCCACGGACGTGATCCTCGAAGCGCTGGACCGGCTCGAGACAGTCCTCGACGACGACATGCTGGTGAGGAGTGCGTCATGAATGCAAAGAGTCAACTCGTTTTCGTAGTTGCCGCGGGCTGCCTGTGGCTTGCACCGCACGCCCTGGCCATCGGCCAGAGCGCCCCGGGTGCGACGGCGCAGCAGGCCCCTGCCCCGTCCTCGGCGGAACCGGCCAGCGAGCAGGAAGCGGGCGACGATGCGATCAAACCGCTGTTCAAGGTCAGCAGCGTGGAACTGATACGCAGTACCCACGCGCCCGAGCTCGACATCGTTCGCGTACGGGGCCTGAGCAGCACGGAGAACTGGAGCGATCCACAACTCGTCGCCATCTCCCGAGGGCCCTCGGCCGACGGGATGCTCGACCTGCTGTTTGTCGCCCGCGCGCCGGACGATGCTTCCAGCGCCACGAAATTCGGCCCCATGGAGGCCATCTTCGTGATCGAGCCCGGACACCCCTACAAGGGCATCCGCGTGCGCAGCGCCACGAACACGGTGAAGCTCAGCCAGCTCCCCGGCTATGCGGAAGCGCAGGGGCGCGAGGTGGATTGTTCGAACTGCGTCGGCAAGACCTTTGTGCCCAAGGGCGGCTCCGCCGGAGGCAAGGATGCGGTGCGCGAAGAGGACCTGCCGGCAAGCACGCGCGTGCTGCGCGAGAATGATGGTATTCGCAAGCTGGACACGGACCCGAACAGGTTGACGCTTATTCTGGGGCCGAACGATCGCATTGTTGAGGCGTTCTGGGATTGAAGAGCAGGAGCATCGCCGCTGAAGCGGCTCCCACAAAGAGCCGCTGTGTTTCATGGAACCTCCGTGCTTGGCGTGGGTAAGCACCGCATGGCCTTAGGTGCCCGAGCCATGCAGTGTCGCGACGACGCGCTTGACCACATCCTCTTCGGGCAGCTTGCGCCCGTAGTGATCGAGGTAAGCGCCGTTTGAACCGACGAGGAAGAGCATCGTCGAGTGGTCCATCAGGTAGCCGCCATCGACGGGCACCTTCTTGAAGTAGACGTGGTACTCATCGGTGATCGCATCGATCTGGGCGGTCGTGCCCGTCAGGCCGACCACGTCATTGCCGAAGGCACGCACATAGGCCTGCAGCCGGGTCGGCGTATCCCGTTCGGGGTCGATCGTGACGAAGACCGGCGTGACCGTCATCCCGCTTGCCTGATGCACGGCACCCGCGATCTTCACGATCTTCGCGAGGTCCACCGGACACACGTCCGGGCAGGAGGTGTATCCGAAATAGAGAAGCAGTGGCCGTCCCGCAAACGATGCCTGCGTCACGGCATGGCCATCCTGATCGGTCAGCTGGAACGGACCACCGACGGCGGGGCTCGCCGCGTGGCCCACCGAGGCGGCCAGGCACAAGGTGGYGAGCAGGATACAGAGGCGGCGCATCAGAAGGATCCGTTGAGCGTGATCGACACACCCAGCAGGTTTGAGTTCTGCCCGCCCTGGCGCGACCTGCCGCCGGACAATGCCAGGTCGACCAGACCGGTGACGTGGTAGACCATGCTGGCTTCGGTGAGGTACTCGTTGGTACGCGGTCCGCCACTCGGGGAAATCTGCTTGTTCGTGTGCGTGAGGCCATAGACGAAGCGACCGGCGTCGAACGTGAGCGACGTGGTCAGGTATTCGGTGTCGAAACCGGGCGTGCCGTTCTCGTTATGCACTTTCACGTATTCGACGAAGGGCACGAGGTCCAGGTAGCGACCGGCCAGCGTCGGGCCGAGGACGGTCGTGGCCACGAAGGGAATCATGTAACGCACGGAAGCCACACGCAGTTGCTCGTTCGCCGCCGTAGGCGACGCAGCGGAGATATCGCCTTTGTGGTTTGTCATGTAGCCCACCTGCACTTCCAGGAATGGAATGGCCGCAGGCGCACGCCAGTTAACGACGACGGCGGCGTTGTTGGGCTTGCCCGTGTTGGTCGCGCCGCCATCCGAACGACGCGCCTGTTGCGACGGGCGCAGGAAGGAACGGCTAAGCACCGAGGTATCGGCGGCGTAGACGCTCAGGCTCGGCGCGATGGTGCCCCAGTTGTCCGTATAAAAGCGGTATTCGTATGTGCCGCCGTCCATCCCTCCCAGCGCGTACGGTGCGACGAAATCAGAGGTATATAGTCCCGGTGCGGCGTCCTGTGCGCGTCCGAACGGCACATCGAACTTGCCCAACCGGAACGACGAGACATAGCCCTGGTGATACCAGTTCACGTCGGTGACGTTGAGGCCGGTGCCCCCGAGCCAGCGACGCTCACCGGGGCGCGTGTCGGTCACCGGACTGACCTCGGTGCCTACCCAGATCTCGTCAATCGTGGTCAGGCGGAAGTGCACCGCCGTAGTGATGTCGAAGTAACCGTTGGTGGTGACGGTATGCGGCTGGTTTGGCACGCGCAAGCTGTTGAAGTCGTACTGGATGGCCGTGCTGTAGTCCATGCCCAGGCTGGGGTAGCGTCCGTTGCTTGCCTGCACCGGTCCCGCAAGCGCGAGTGCCAGCCCCATGCCGACGTACGCCGCACGCCGCTTCATGGCCTGCCCCCAGGCGTTGGYCCCAGCGGTCGGCTTGCATCCGAGGGAGGCGTGAGCGGATTGCCACCGGTGTTCCGCAGGTACGTGCACATCTGGTTGTCGCCGTAGATGCCGCCCAGTGGCTCGAGTTTCACGGCCTCCTCGTACTCTGCGGGACGCACCACCTGGATCACCTGCATCATGCCGCCGTCTTCGTGCTCCATGATGTGGCAGTGATAGACGAACTTGCCGAGGATGACCGGGTCCGTGAAGGGAATGAGCACCGTGGTCGAACCCAGCGCCGGAATGAACACGTTGTCGCGATAACCAATGAAGTCGACATCCTTGCCGTTGATCTTCGTCACCTGGAAATCCAGCTGGTGGATGTGGAACTGGTGGAGTTCCTGGCTCGGGTTGACCAGGGTCCATTCTTCGACATCGCCCAGCTTGACCGTGGTGTCGACGCGGCCGATGTCGAACTGCCGCCCGTTGATGAAGAATGCATTTGGATCGGAGTCGGAATCCTGGAAGACAAAGCGGCGGCGATTGGCTGGCGTCACCTTGCGCAGGTCGGCGATGGATGGATACGGACTGGTGATCGACACCGTCTTCATGGGCACGCCCGACGAGACGAGCGTGCCCAACAACGCGCCGGCATACGTGTCGCCCGCGGGACCCGTGTTCGCCGAGCCCAACTGGAGAGGATAGGAACCGGGCGCGGGGCCGGTCACCAGGATGCTCACGCGCGCCGACGGGCCGATCAGCATCTCATCGACGCCGACCTGCTTGACCACGGTGTCGGCGTCCTGCGAGAGCAGCTGCATGTGCACGCCGTCGATGCGGATGCGGAAATACTGGTTCGCCGCAATGTTGAACAGGTGCCAGAGCTGCGTTTCGCCCGGATGGATGCGGATGGTTGGCTGGAACTGTCCGTTGATCGTACGGATCGAAGGCGCGCCGGTAACGATCTCGCTGGCGAGCGATCCCGTGAATGTCTTCTGGAAGTTGCGCAGTACCAGCGCGCGCTCGCGCACGTCCTTCAGTTCGGGGAACTGGTCCTTGATACCATCGACCAGGATCGGCCCGGCAAGGCCGCCGGACACCTGGTGCTCGGCACCATCGTGGAAATGGCTGTGGTACCAGTACGGCCCCGGCGAATGGTCGTCGGGCAGGCGCAGCACGTACCTGCCCACTTCGTGCGGACCGGTGGTACGGAAGATGCTGTCACCGTCGTCCAGGGGTGACACCTGCATGCCGTGGAAATGCAGGTTGGTCATCTCGTCCATGCGGTTGTCGAGCGTGAGCCTGATTGTCCCGCCGGGACGCGTGCGGATGAGCGGCGCGTCGTAGTCCTCGTTGAACACCAGCGAGGTGTAAGGCGTATTGCCGACGAGGATCTTCGACTTCGCAGCGACCAGGGTGACCGTGGTCACCCCGTTCGCGTCGTAGGTGGACTCACGTGGCGGGCGCAGGTCGTCGGAGGGCGGGTCGGCCAGGGCCGCACCCGCCAGGCACGCCAGGAGGGCAAGGGCTGCCGCGCGCACGGGCCTGCGTCCCGTCATGCGTTCAGTGCCGCCCGTTTTCGTTGGCGACATCCGCCGCGAGGCGCAACTCGTCGTTCGCCTGCTCGAGCAGGCGCTTGGCATTCGCCGCGTGTCCACCCAGGCGCGAGTCGTTCATTTCCTGCGCTTCGCTCACCAGATGCCATGCCTGGACGATGTTCTCCTGGGCCTGGCGCAGGTTGCCATGCCGGTTGCCTATGTCCACCATCGGCCCCTGCTGGGCCTGCGTGGCACAACCGAACACGAGCGCGGCACCCACGGCGGCGCCCAGCAGAATGGACTTCTTCATCGTGCAACTCCCCATGACCGGACAGATGCCGACGCACCGCGCGTCGACTCCCCTTTCCGCTCATGGTCTCGTTCCGGGCGAAAAGGGTCTTTCGAATATGCATGGCCGTTTTCCGATTCGAACGGCGCAGGCGGGTGGCCATCCGGTCGGAACAGTCCATTCGTCCTAAGTAAATTTTCGGCTCTCCGCGTGACCCGGCAGGCGTACCGTTTATCTGTCCCTTGGGGGATCCGACGCGGAGGACGGCAACGTGCGCCTGGACGAGACCTCATACGCGCTCGCGCGCGATCTCACCGCCACCACGGCCATCCACCTCGAAACCCTCTGGCATGTCCCGCCGGTCCTCGCCCGGACGCCACCAGGCGTCGTGGCGACCCGCTGGCTCGACCGGCAGGGCTCGGGCCCCCGGACCGCCATCACCCCGACCGATCGCTATGTGGTGCGCGTCTTCCTGAGCGCGACGTCCATGCGGCTGCTTGCGGACGGCAAAACCGTCGTGAACGGGCCGGTCACGGCGGGGAGTGTGCACGTCGCCCTGCCGGGTCAGGCGTTGGCGATGTGCGCGGACGGACCTGGCGACAGTCTCCAGTGGTACCTGCCGGTGTCATTCGTCCGCGAGGCAGCCAGGGACATGGACTGCATCGCCGTGCTCGACGGCTCATCCTTCGGTGGCATGCATCGCGACAGCGCGATCGAGCGACTGGCGCTCGCGCTGCTTGCCGCCAATGCGGGATCGTGTATGCCCGGAACGGCGGGGCATTTCGCGACAGCGGTCCTCAGCCGCCTCTTCCAGCTCGCCAGCGCAGCCACTATCGACGGGCTCGACCCGGGGAAGCTGGCGATACCACGGTGGCGCATGCAGCGTGTGGACGCGTATATAGACCGGCACCTGGGCGATCGGATCAGTCTGGCCGCGGTTGCCGCCGCCGCGGGACTATCACCCATGCATTTCGCCGCCCGCTTCCGCCTGGCCACCGGGCAGCGTCCGCATCACTACATCCTACGCGCGCGAATCGAGTACGCGAAGGCGCTGCTTGCATCGCCGGAACGGTCCGTCGTCGAAGTGGCCGGAGACACCGGCTTCCGCACCCAAGCGCACTTCACCACCATCTTCAAACGCTTCACCGGCGCCACTCCCTGTGCCTGGCGACGCGAACGCTCTTGAAAAATGTTACGGCATGGGATGGGCGATACCCCGGGCCGTCGATACCATGCCGATCAACTCAGACACACCCAGCCAGAGAATCTGCAGCCCGATGCAGAAAATGAAGAACGCGAACAACCGCATCACCACCTGCGTCCCCGCCGTACCCAGCCGCCGCTCGATACGCTCGGCATAGCGCATGCACAGGTAAATGCTCGCAGTGAGGATCACCAGGGCGATTCCCACCGCGGCGAAATGAATGAGCGTTGGTCCCTCGCGCGGTGACCCCGTGCCCAGCGCGATCG
>NZ_JBFUJE010000142.1:0-8789 GCF_056401535.1 Luteibacter sp. P4_E6
GGGCGCCTCTCGCATCGAGCTCCGTGCACGGCAACGACCGCCGGCTGACGGTGGCCGAGCCCGTAAACGCCGACGGCGCGGTGCGCGCCTGGGTCTGGCTCGAATACCCCTTCGACGACATCCGCCAGAAATTCATGGCGTCGTCGCCGTCCAGCGGTCGTCTCGAATTGCGCCAGGGCAACGGCGGGGACAGTCTCATGCTCGAGTCGGTCGGTTCCGCCTCGGGTGAGACCTCGCCGGATGCCCAGCAGGTTCCGGGCACCTCACTCTATGTCTATGCGGCGTTGCCGAAGGCGTTCATCGTCATTCCGCACTCCGAGCTGCTTGCTGTCCTGCTGACGCTCATCGGCATCGGTGGTGGCGTCCTGCTGCTTTGGGCCCGGCAGCGGCCACAGCCGCAGGCCGAGCCGGAACCGGAGGAAGTCCTCATCGCCGACGTGGAGCGCAAGCCGCGCCTGCCCCCGGCACCGACGCTGGGTCGGGGCGACACGCCCGCGCCCTCGGCGAAACCGGTGGCGCGGGCGTCCGCAGTGGCGCTCGACCCGGCCATCTTCCGCGCGTACGACATTCGCGGCATCGTCGGCACCCAGCTCACAGCCGATATCGCACGTCGCATTGGACAGGCCATCGGCGGCCTGATGAACGAGCGCGGCCTGCGTGAAATCGTCGTGGGTCGCGACGGGCGCCTGTCGGGCCCTGAGCTCGCTGGCGCGCTGATGGATGGCCTCCGGGCCGCCGGCATCGATGTGATCGATCTTGGTGCGGTACCGACCCCCGTGGCTTACTTCGCCGCGTTCCACTTCGGTACCGGCTGCGCCGTGTCGGTGACGGGAAGTCACAATCCACCCGACCACAATGGCTTCAAGATCGTCGTCGGCGGGGAGACGCTTGCCGAGGGCGCGATTGCCGACCTGCATCGCCGCATTGCGGAGGGTCGCCTCGAGGAAGATGGCCTGGGCACATGGCGCGAGCAATCGATCATCGATGCCTACGTGGCGAAGATCGCCGGCGATGTCTCCGCCGAACGT
This sequence comes from Luteibacter sp. P4_E6, assembly GCF_056401535.1. Taxonomy (NCBI): domain Bacteria; kingdom Pseudomonadati; phylum Pseudomonadota; class Gammaproteobacteria; order Lysobacterales; family Rhodanobacteraceae; genus Luteibacter; species Luteibacter sp. P4_E6. Next base: position 1,029 of record NZ_JBFUJE010000142.1, read on the forward strand.
CGCCTGAAGGTCGTGGTCGATGCCGGCAATGGCGTCGCTGGCGCCGTCGCCCCCCGCGTCCTCGAGGAAATCGGCTGCGAAGTGGTGCCCCTGTACTGCGACGTCGACGGCACGTTCCCGAACCACCACCCCGATCCTTCCGATCCGCGCAACCTCGGCGATCTCATCGCCGCCGTCCATACCATCGGCGCGGATCTGGGTATCGCGTTCGATGGCGATGGCGATCGCGTCGGCGTGGTCACGGCCAGCGGCGAGATCATCAACGCCGACCGCTTGCTCATGTTGTTCGCCCAGGACGTGCTCGCGCGCAACCCGGGCGCCACGGTGATCTTCGACGTGAAATGCACGGGCCACCTGCGCCGGGTGATCCAGGAATCCGCCGGTGTGCCGCTCATGTGGCGCACGGGCCATTCGCTGATCAAGGCAAAGATGCGCGAAACCGGCGCCGCCCTGGCCGGTGAGATGAGCGGGCACTTTTTCTTCGCTGACAACAATCGTTGGTACGGCTTCGACGACGGCATCTATGCCGCCGCACGCTTGCTCGAAATCGTTGCCGGTGACCTCGAGGAGCGCAGCGTCGCGGCCCTGTTCGAAGGGCTGCCTACCAGCGTCTCCACACCGGAACTGCGGTTGCCGATGGAGGAGGGCGCGCCCTTCCGTTTCATCGAAACGTTCCGCGCATCCGCCACGTTCGAAGACGCGCGAGTCACGACGATCGACGGTATCCGGGTGGACTGGCCCGACGGCTGGGGCCTGGTTCGCGCATCGAACACGTCGCCGGCGCTGGTGTTCCGCTTCGACGCGGACACCGCCAAGGCGCTCGAGCGTGTGAAACAGGCGTTCCGCCAGCGTCTGCTGGCGGTAGACCGGACGCTTGCCTTGCCGTTCTGACCGGCTGATCAGCCGCCGTTGATAGCGGCGGCCTTCAGCTGGCGGTAGTGCTGCAGCTGGGCGTCGACCTTCACCTTGGCGGCGTCTTTGGAGGCCTGCTGGCGCTGGAGGGTGACGCGAAGCGACGCCACCGTGTTGCGTTGCTCGGTGATCCGCTGGCCGAGGTAGGGCGGCACCGGCTGCTTGGCGCGTTCCAGGTCACCGGCTCGCGTGAGGAGGTCGGCCAGTGCCTTCTCCTGCCCCTGCAGATTCATGCGGGTGGTGCGTGCGGCCTGCTCGAAGTTTTCGATTTCGGCATTCTTCGCCGACATGAACGAGGCTTCGTTGGGGTAGGCGGTGAGCATCTGGGCGTCGTCACGCTGGCGCTGCTGCTCGGCCAGAAGGGCGGCGGCCTGCTGATCGGCGACCTTCTTCGCCGCCGCGCGTTCGTCGGCTGTCAGCTGGCGATCCACGTGGCGCACGGTGACGCCCTGCGCGTTGACCACGTCGTAGCCGGCCGCCATCGCGTCCTGCGTCAGGCTGTCGCTGAAGTAGGAATGACCTGAAGCGTCCTTCCACTTGTAGCGGAAGCCGTTGTTGTTGGTTGTGTTAGTGGCGCCGAATGCCGCCGTGCCGAGGCACAGCGTCGCTCCCGCCAGGATGTAACGCACTGCACGCATGGTGTCCCCTCCTGTCGGGGGAGTATAGCCAGCGAGCGGCATCAGGCGATGCAGGGTCGGCAGGTGGTCCGGCCCTGCGTGACGCAGTCGCCGTTTTGCTCAGGCCTTGACGCCGTACTGCTCGCGATAGGCCAGCAGGCGACCATGTTCGGCGGCCAGTTCGGCCTTTTCGCCCGCGTAGGTGAGGACATCGGCCAGGGTGGCGATGGCGATCACCGGAATACCGAATTGCGCCGCCACCTCTTGGGCAGCCGACAGGTCGCCCTGTCCCCGCTCCTGGCGGTCCAGAGCAATGAGCACCCCCGCCGGTTCAGCGCCCTGCGCCCGGATCAGCTCGAGGGATTCGCGAACGGCCGTGCCCGCGGTCATGACATCGTCCACGATCAGCACGCGACCCCTGAGCGGTGCGCCAACGAGCGTGCCGCCTTCCCCGTGGGCCTTGGCTTCCTTGCGGTTATAAGCCCACGGCAGGTCGCGGTCCTGCGTGTCAGCCAGCGCGATAGCGGTCGCGGCAGCCAGGGCAATGCCCTTGTAGGCAGGGCCGAACAGCATGTCGAACGGCACGCCGGAACGGGTGGCCGCCTCGGCGTACGAGCGCCCGAGCCGGGCCAGCGCGGCGCCCGAGTCGATCCGGCCCATGTTGAAGAAGTACGGGCTGATGCGGCCCGACTTGAGCGTGAATTCGCCGAAGCGAAGAACGTCGCGGGCCAGGGTGAGCTCGATGAATTCGCGCTGGTAATCGTGCACGTCGGTATCTCTCTCAGGGGTTCCAGGGATGCAGCGGTCGCCACAGCGCGAACTGCGGCCCCGCCAGCCCGCCATGGTACAGCTCGCCACTGTCGCGATAGCCCGCGCGGCGATAGACGTGCACAGCGGCTTCGTTACGGACGTTCACCGTCAACAGGATCCGTTCGCGATCGGGGTGGCGTCCGGCCACGTAGGCGTGGATGGCGTCCAGGGCGCGGCGGCCAAGGCCTTCACCCTGGCGGCCGGCGTCGATCATGAAGCTGCGCAGGGCGACGGCACCGTCGGCCAGGGGATGGCCACCCATGGCGGCCGCGCGCCGGTCGATGCGCACGTAGCCCACCACGGCGTCGTCGACGACCAGGGCGAGCGCTTCGCTGCCGGGACACACCGCCGCGTCCGCCAGGGAATCCGCGACGTGGCCGACGAAGGGCCATTGTTCGTCCTGCACCCGCAGGGCGAGCACCGCGGCTCGAAGGTCGGCATCCACGGGCAAGACTCGAATGACACTATTCATGCCGCCATTATGGGCCCGGTATGATGGGCGGATTCGTCAAACGCACCCCAAGGTCCCATGCGCATCATTTCGCTGAACGCCAACGGTATCCGTTCCGCCGCCACCAAAGGCGTCTTCGAATGGCTGCGCACCCAGGACGCCGATGTCGTCTGCCTGCAGGAAACCAAGGCACAGGAATCCCAGCTGACGGATCCGATGTTCCGTCCGGACGGTCACCACTGCTTCTATCACGATGCCCGCAGCAAGAAGGGTTACAGCGGCGTCGCCATCTATTCCAAGCGCGAACCCGACGAGGTACGCGTATCCCTGGGCCGTGAGGATTTCGACTGCGAGGGCCGCTACATCGAGGCGCGCTTCGGCAACCTCAGCGTCGTTTCGTTCTACATCCCGTCGGGCTCGTCCGGCGACGAACGCCAGCAGTACAAGTTCCGCATCATGGAATGGCTCACGCCCATCCTGCGCGAATGGGCCGCCAGCGGCCGCGAGTACGTGCTCTGCGGCGACTGGAACATCGTCCATACGAAGAACGACATCAAGAACTGGACCTCCAACCAGAAGAACTCCGGCTGCCTCCCCGAAGAGCGCGCGTGGCTCGATCTGCTGTTCAAGGAGATCGGCTGGGTGGACAGCTTCCGCGCGATCAAGCCCGACGCCGTCGAATACACATGGTGGTCCAACCGTGGCGCGGCCCGTGCCAACAACGTGGGTTGGCGTATCGACTACCAGATCGTGACGCCGGGCCTGGGCGCCCGCGCGCTTGACTGTTCGGTCTATCGCGACGAACGCTTCTCCGACCACGCCCCGTTTATCGTGGACTACGCCGAGTGACGGAATCGACCGGGGTGGTCCGCTACAAGGGCCTGCGCGGCGCGGTCGCGGCGTTTGCCCAGCCGGGCGCGGTCACCATGTTGTTCTTCGGCCTGGCGTCGGGCCTGCCGTTCCTGCTGGTCGGCAATACGCTCTCTGCCTGGCTGAAGGAATCGGGCGTGGACTACGGCGCCATCGGCCTCGCGAGCTACGTCACCTTCAGCTATAACTTCAAGTTCCTCTGGGCGCCCCTGGTAGACAAGTTCCGGCTGCCGCTGTTCTGCCGGCTTGGCCAGCGTCGCGGCTGGCTGATGTTCGCGTTACTTCTGCTCGCCGCGGGCCTGTTGCTGATGGCCTTCATGCCTCCCACGGCATCGCTACCGAACTTCGTCGGCGCGACGATCCTTGCGGCCTTTGCCGGTGCGACGATCGACATCGTGGTCGACGCGTACCGCGTGGAAATCGCTCCGCCAGAAGCACAAGGCGCGCTGGCGGCGACGTACACCCTCGGCTACCGCTTTGGTCTGATCGCCAGTGGCGCCGGCATTCTGCTGATCGCCGACCAGGTGGGTTGGCAGCGCGGCTATGTGACGATCTGCCTCCTGTTGATCGTGCCGATCGTGACCGTGCTCATCGCGCGTGAACCTGAGCACCGGGTGCGGGAGCGCCTGCCGCTGCGCGTCGCTGTCCAGGAGGGCTTCATCGGCCCATTCCGCGACTTCTTCTCGCGTTACGGCCTGGGGCTGGCGCTGGGACTGTTGCTGTTCGTGGCCCTGTTCCGCCTGCCCGACCAGATGCTTGGCGTCATGGCCTACCCGTTCTACCTCGATGCGGGCTTCACCAAGACGCAGATCGCGGAGGTCTCGAAGGTCTATGGGGTGATCATCGGTATCGCCGGCGCCTTGCTCGGTGGTTGGGCAGTCACCCGATTCGAGATGCGGCGCCTGCTGGTGGTCGCCGCCCTCGGCGTTGCGCTGTCGAACATGCTGTACCTCTTGATGGCACAGAACCCCGGACAGACGTGGGCCTTTGTCGCGACGCTTTCGGGTGACAACTTCGCGCAAGGTTTTGCGGGGCCGGTCCTGGTTGCCTTCATGTCCGGCCTGGTCAATCGCAGCTTCACCGCCACGCAGTACGCGCTGCTCAGTTCGCTGGCCAACCTGCCCGGCAAGCTGATCGGCGGGATGTCCGGATTCCTCGTCAAGGATTCCGGCTATCCCGCCCTGTTCGTCATAAGCACGGTATCGATCGTGCCCACCCTGTTGGTTCTGGCCCTGCTCTGGCGGCGGTTGCCGACCCCGACGGACAGGCCATAAGGCCAGCACAACGCRCTGCCGAAACTGTGTAAGATCTGCCGCACAGGGGGCATGCGCGAGGAGGTAACGCACGTGCCAGATATCGTGGTGCGACACATCGACGAGCAGATGGCCGAGCGGATCAAGACGCTCGCGCGTGAACGCCGCTGGTCGATCAATGAAGTGATCCTGCATGCGCTGCGCTATGGCCTCGGCCTCAGTGCAGGCGACGTGTTCAGCGAGCTGTTGCTGCAGCCCGGTGACATCGCGCACCTGACCGGTGCGTGGGATGCCGAGGAGCAGGCTGCTTTCCAGGAAGCGCTGGCAGCGCTTGCCCAGGCATCGCCTTCGTCACTCGCGGATGCGGCCCAGCGTCAGGCCAGCGTGTCCGACGAATCGTTCTGACGCCGGCTCAGGGCGCCGCGTAAAGCGCGCCCAGCAGGCGCGGGCCATGTGCGCCCGTGACGCTTGCCAGATTGCCCGGCTCGCCGCGAATGCGGCGATAGGCCAGCCAGGCGAAGGCCATGGCTTCCATGAAATCCGGATCGATGCCGAACGCCGAGCTCGTCACCATCTCGCGTCCCGGCAGACGCTCCGTGAGCGCGCGCATCAGGGCCGCGTTGTGCACACCGCCACCGCAGGCGACGATGTCGCTGGCATCCCCGGCATGGCGTTCGATAGCGTCGGCGATCGACACGGCGCTCAACGCCAGCAGGGTGGCCTGGACGTCTTCGGGCGTGTTGTCGGCCACTCGTGGATGCGCATCCAGCCAGGCGAGGTGAAAGTGTTCGCGGCCGGTGCTCTTCGGAGGCGGCAACACGAAGTACGCATCGTCCAGCAGCTCGGCGAGCAGGGTCGCATCGACGGCACCGGAGGCGGCAAACCGACCGTCGCGATCGTACGGTTCGCCGCGGTGACGCATGCACCACGCATCCATGAGTCCGTTCGCCGGACCCGTATCGAAACCGGTCACCTCGCCGGCGGCGGAAAGTCGCGTCACATTGGCGATGCCACCGAGGTTTAGCACCACGCGCGCGCCGTTCGCCGGCCGCAGCACCGTGGCGTGGAAGGCGGGCACCAGCGGTGCGCCCTGGCCACCGGCAGCCACGTCGGCGCGGCGGAAGTCGGCGATCGTGTCGATGCCGCTACGTTCGGCGATCACCGAGGGGTCGCCGATCTGGAGCGTGAAGGGTAGAGGGCCGTCAGGTCGATGGCGAATGGTCTGTCCGTGCGAGCCGATCGCCTTCACTGCGGTGGAGGAGACCCTCGCTCGTTCGAGAACGGCCTGCGCCGCGTCGGTGAAAGCATGCGCAACGGCGACATCGAGACGACCGTAGTCGTCCAGGGCGAGGCGGTCTTCATCTTGCGCGACGGCGAGAATGCGTCGCCGCAGGGTGGCGTCCCACGGGTGCGTGATGCCGGCCACGAGGGACGGGCGCCCCTCTTCGAAGCGGACCAGGGCGGCGTCGATGCCGTCGGCACTGGTCCCGGAAATAAGGCCCAGGTAAAGGCCGTCCATGGTCGGCACGAATCAGTCGTCGCCGCGCGAAGCGGTATCGGCGCGCGCGAGCTTCGTGTTGTTGTCGACCTGGTTGAGGCGGGCCAGCTGCGGGYCGACCACGTCCTTCTTGAATTTCGCCAGCTGGGCCGCCGGCAGCGGTTCCGGCTTGGGCAGCGTCACCGTCTGCGGATCACGCTGCACATTGTTGACACGGAACTCGTAGTGCAGATGCGGGCCGGTCGCCAGGCCGGTCATGCCGACGAAACCGATGGTGTTGCCCTGGCTTACGCGCTGGCCGACACGCAGGTTGGCGAAGCGAGACATGTGGCCGTAGGCGGTGCTGATCGTCGCGTTGTGCTGGATGACCACGAAGTTGCCGTAGCCGTTCATCCAGCCGCGGAACTTCACCACGCCATCGCCTGCCGCATGGATTGGGGTACCGGTCGGTGCGGCGTAGTCGACGCCCTTGTGTGCGCGCATCGTGCCGAGGATAGGGTGCATGCGGCCGGCGCTGAACTGCGAGGAGATGCGCGTGAAGTCGACCGGGATGCGCAGGAAGGAGCCGGTGAGCGGGCGGCCCTCTTCGCTGAAGTAGCTCCACTTGCCGTCGGTGTTCTTGAAGCGATACGCGGTATAGCGCTTGCCCTGGTTGACGAACTCGGCGGCGACGATGTCGCCTTCGCGCAGGTACGAACCATCGCTGTAGACGTCGTCATAGATGACGGTGAAGTTGTCGCCGACGCGCAGGTCCTGCACGAAGTCGATGTCGAACTTGAACACCTCGGCCAGCTTGAGGACCATCGCGTTGCTCATGCCGGCCTTCGAGGCGGCACCAAACAGCGAGCTGTCGATCGCGCCGTGCGCGATGTGCTCGCGGCGCTGCACATCGCGGGTCTTCGTCGAGAGCTGCGGCGATGCGCCGTCCAGGCGCAGGGTGGCGATGTTCGCCTCGTCCTGGTCGAAGCGCACGCCCTTGAGCGTGTGGTCGCTGCCGACGAGGAACTGGAATTCCTGGCCCGGCTTGATCTGGTGGAAAACCTTGGTGCCACCCGAGCCGTCGATCACGTGCTGCAGGTCGGTCATCGACAGGCCCTGGGCAAGGAAGATGTCGGCAAGGGTTTCGCCCGGGTGCACCTGCACGGTCTGCCACTCTTCGACGGGAACGACCGGCTTGATCCTGGCCGGGTCCATCTTCGGCAGGGCGAGCGGCACGATGGCGTGGGCGAGAGGGTCGCTGGTGACCAGCGCGGTGGCGACTGCCGAGGAACGGCTCGCCATCGACGTCTTTGCCGGTACGGCAGGCAGCGTGGCGACGGACGACTTCATGGCACCGGCCCAGGCCGGGAT
>NZ_JBFUJE010000143.1:0-8761 GCF_056401535.1 Luteibacter sp. P4_E6
GCCAGGTTGCCCTCGCCAGTCAGCGTGTTTGGGACGCCAGGTTGCCCTCGCCAGTCAGCGTGTTTGGGACATTGAACGACACCGTGGGCCGGATCGATTCAAGGCGATCGTTGAAGTTGTCGACGTCGATCTCCAGCGCCTTGCGCTCCTCGACCGGCGGCAGGTCGCTGGCGCTCGCGCCGGAGAGGTCGGTCATGACCCCCATCACGAACGGGATGCTGACCTTCTTCTGGGCGCCGTAGAGTTCGACGTCGTATTCGATCTGAACGCGCGGAGCGCGATTTCGCGCGATGAACTTCTGGCTACTCGACTTGACCATCGTTTTTTCTCCTACGTCATCAATAGACACGATCAATTGATATGTCTCGTATGAGTCACGTAATCAATCGAACGGCCATTCTCGACCACACCCCACCTGAGCTGAAATCGTTGCTCGGTATAGGAGGCATAAGGAGATGTGATAGCTCGAGCGCAACCTTTTGCGCGCCCGGTTAACGTAGACGCGCCTAAGCGCTATCTCGAATCAGTCGGTGACACCGACGATGACGGAAGCAGCATCGAAGATGGCCAGCACGGCCAGGCCTTCGACTAGGCCAAGGTTCTGGACGCTGTCCTTGGTGATGATGGAAGTGATCGTCCCGCCGCCCTCGATATCCACGGTCACCTCCATATTTACAGCGCCGGGATGGATCCGGGCCACCTTGCCAGGCAGCTGGTTGGAGGCGGACAAACGCCCTTCCCCCGGCAGCCCGAGAAGGATCCAGCTTGCCTTGATGAGAGCGATGACGGGGCGCCCGGGAGCCAGGGCCAGGCTGTCCGTACTCTCGCGGGTCACCGTCGCAATGAGCGTAGCGCCGCCCGTGGTCCGGATGGCGATGCTGTCGTTGACCGCGCCCTGTTGGACCTGATCGACGACGCCGGCAAGCTGGTTTCTTGCACTCGTTCGCATGGTCAGATGCCTCAAGAGATGGATGTCATCGGTCGCCTCTTGCCCGAGCGATGCAAGATGCCCGACGAACAGGCGATGGGCCGCTTCGATGCTGCGAAAGGAGGCAATCAGGCGCTCGGCGCGTGCGGTGAGTCTTGCTCCGCCGCCGCCTTTGCCGCCCGTCGCGCGCGACACAAGCAGCTCACCAGCGAGGTTGTTCATGGCCTCGACCGCGTCCCACGCTCCCTTGTAACTCATGCCGACGGCCTTGGCGGCCGCGGTAATCGACCCGGTCTGTCCAATCTGGGACAGCAGTTCCACACGGTCCAGCCCACCCCAGCGCCGTGCACCATCGGAGAGCCACAAGGAGCCTTCGTACTGGAGCATGCTGTCACCCACGTGTAGGACCTGTCTGAGCTACCCCTGCCGCGCTACTCAGGATTGAGCGGCGTACGCACGACACCGTTGTACGTCTCGACAAAGCGAGAAAGCAGCGCCAGGAACTGCTCGCGCTCGCGTGCGTTGAACGGCTCGAGGACGCGCGCCTGGGCGCGTTCTGCCGGCTTGGCCAGCCGCCGCATCATGGCGACGCCGTCCGCGGTGAGCTTCAGCGTCTTGCGCCGGCGGTCCACCTCGTCGGCGACGCGAACGACGAAGCCGGCGTCCTCGAGCTTGCCGACGACCAACCCGGTGGTCGAGCGATCGAGCCCGATCAGCCCTGCCAGCGTGACCTGGTCGATCCCGGGCCGCGCACGCAGGATGTACATGATGCCGTACTGAGTAGTGGTCACCCCGAGTGTCGCGGTTTCCTCCATGAACATCGAGACACCGATCTGGTGCGCACGGCGAAGCAGGAAGCCCGGACGGCTGTAGAGAACGTTCAGGTCGCTGATGTCGGTGCCCGCCGAACGGGCCATCTTGTCTTTTTCCATGAGCGTAGTATGCGATTTTGGCGCGCGGCTGCCACGCGTTTCTGTCGCCTTAGGCCTAGGAATTTTATTCGGCATCGGGCTGGTTCCCTGGGAGTGCCCGTTCGAACGCCGGCAGGGCCACGCAGGCGGCGTAGATCCGATGGATGGTCGGCCATGGCGTCAGGTCGAGGCCGAAGCGACCACTGTTCGCCACCTGCGGAACCAGACAGATATCCGCCAGCCCTGGCGTTTCGCCATGGCAATACGTACCCGTCCCTGCGCTGACCGAGAGCATCGTTTCCAGTGCATCGAAACCGGCGGCGACCCAGTGATTGAACCAGGCAGCGACCTCCGGCTCCGGCTGACCCAGCTTCTGACGCAGGTAGGTTAACACGCGCAAATTGTCGATAGGATGGATGTCGCAGCCGATGACCTGGGCCAGCGCGCGTACCCGTGCACGCCCCGCCGCGYCCCCCGGGAGAAGCGGTGGCGAGGGGYGGGTTTCGTCGAGGTATTCGACGATCCCCATGGACTGGGTCAGGACGTTGCCGTCGATCTCCAGCGCCGGAACCATGCCTTGCGGGTTGAGCGCAAGCATGGCCGGACTGCGCTGCTCGCCACGTTGCAGATGATAGGGCACCTGCTCGTAACCGATTCCCTTGAGGTTGAGTGCGATGCGCACCCGAAACGCGGACGACGAACGAAAGTAGCCGTGGAGCCGAACCATACGAGTGCCCTCCTCCGTGTTCTTCACCGTAAGTCCGCCAGACCGAACCCGGCCACCCGCTTGTATTGATCGGACAGGGCGCGGAGCTCTTCCTGGGTGATCAGCTTGTCCAGATCCTCGAAGGGTTGGTCGCCGGTCAGTTCCTCGACACGGATATTGATGAAGTCCGGCGGGGTGGAACGGTTGGTCAGCACCACCTTGCCGGTAACCTCGCGGCGCACGTCTTCGTAAGCCTTCAAGGCAGCGACCGGATCACCCGCGGCGATAAGGTCGGCGAGGGTCCGCACGTCGATAAGGGCCTGCGCCGACCCATTGGACCCTCGCGGATACATCGGATGGGCGGCATCACCCGTGAATGTGACCCGGCCGAAGGTCCACCGTTCGACCGGGTCCTTGTCGACCATCGGGTATTCAAATACGTGCTCGGCGCCGCTGATCAGCGCAGGCACGTCCAGCCAGTCGAACTGCCAGGCGGCGTAGTTCGGCAAGAAGTCCTCGAGGCGACCGGGTTTGTTCCAGTCATTGATGATGTGCGCGCCCGTCTGCACTTCGGCGACCCAGTTGATCAGCTGGTCGCCACTACCGTCGATGTCGTCGACGATCGGATAGACCACGAGCTTGCAGTGCTTGAGCGAGCCGATGCGAACGTAGGTCCGGCCGTCCAGGATCGGCTTTCGCCGGGTCGTGCCGCGCCAGGTGTTGATACCGGTGAACGCGACGGTCTCCTCAGGATAGAACTGCTTGCGTATGGCCGAATTGACCCCGTCGCAAGCAATCACCACATCAGCCTCGACCGAGTCGACCGACTGACCCGTGGCGACGTCCTGCAGGTGCAGGACCGCCTTGTCGCCGACCTCGCTGACGCCGGTGGCGCGGCGCCCGGTGACGATGACTTCCGGCCCCATTCGCTCGAGCACCTTGCGATACAGAAGCATGTGCAGACGTCCCCGGTGGATGCCGAGTTCGGGATAGGCATACCCGGCGTGCACACCGCGCGGCTCGCTATAGATGCGCTGACCAAAACGGTTGTAGAAGGCACTCGCACGGTTTTCGATGGCTACCGCGCGCAACTCGTCCTGCAGGCCAAGCGCGGTCAGCTCGCGCATGCCGTGCGGCAACAGGGTGATGCCTACACCGAGTTCGCGCATCGCGGGCGCTGCCTCGTAGACTCGGCAGGAAATGCCGCGCTCGTGCAAGTTGAGTGCAAGGGCCAGGCCGGCGATGCCGCCGCCCGCGATCGCGACATGGGTCATGCCTGTGCTTCCCCGATCGTGATGGTCAGGTCGTGCAGACCATCGATATGGCCGTGCATGACATCGCCGGCAACCACGGCATTCACGCCTTCGGGAGTACCGGTGTAGATCAGGTCGCCCGGAGCGAGTTCGACGTACTGCGACAGATGACCGATCACCTCGGTAACGCTCCAGATCAGCTTGGCCACGTCGCTGCGCTGACGATCGTCGCCGTTGACGGTGATCCAGATCGCAGCCTTCTCAAGCGGCTGGCTGGGGTCGGCTTTGCTGATCGTGCCGATCAAGGCAGACCGATCGAAGGCCTTGCCCATTTCCCACGGGCGGCCAGCCTTCTTGGCTGCGTTCTGCAGGTCGCGGCGCGTCAGGTCGATGCCCGTCGCGTAACCGTAGACGTGCTCATGCGCCTTGGCCGCCTCGATGTTGCGACCGCCCTTACCGATCGCGACCACGAGCTCGATCTCGTGGTGCACATCGTTGGTCATCGACGGGTACGGGATGGTCGCGCCGTCGTGCACGATCGCATCGCCGGGTTTGATGAAAAAGAACGGCACTTCACGATACGGATCGTGTCCCATCTCGCGGGCATGCTCGGCGTAGTTACGGCCCACGCACCAGATGCGACGAACGGGGAAATCGCCGCCGCCCTCAACGGGGACGGTCGGAATCGCAGGCGGATCGATGACATAGCTCATGAAAGAAACTCCAAGGTGAGGTCGTGATCAGGCGACCGAGCGCAGTTCGCGCCACAGGCCGAGCTTTTCCTGCACGCAGCGGTCGGAAAAGCTGAAGAGGACGGCTTCGCTGTCGGCGTGATGCGAGTGTTCGGCCCAGCTCGGCACGACGAAGACGTCGCGCGGCTTCCAGCGGATCAGCTCATCACCGATCCGTGTCTCGCCCTCACCTTCCACCACCGAGTACACGGTGCCGTCGGTGGAGCGATAGGGGGCGCCCTTGAAGCCGGCCGGCAGCAGTTGGATGAAGGCGGCGATGGTCGGGGTGACGTGGCCACCGGTGGCGGGGTTCACGTAGCGCATCTTGAAACCATGGTGCGGGTCGATGCCGCCGTTTCCGGCGAGCACGCCCAGCGACTCACGGGTGCGCGCATAGGGATAGTTGAAGATCGGCGAGTTCTGGTTGGGCGGCGTCCAGTCCACTGGCAACAGGTTGTTCGCATAGCGCGCGTTGCTGTCGCCCAGCGGAATCGAGACGTCCTGGCGCTCGGCGGCGGCCGGCTCCGCAAAGCCCGTGTCGAAGAATGCGACCAGGGGAATATCCAACGCGTCCAGCCAGACCATCGGCTTGTCGCTGTCATTGCCATGGTCGTGCCAGGTCCACTTGGGTRTGATCACCAGGTCGCCTGGGCGCATCAGCGTCTTCTCGCCGGCCACCGCGGTGTACGCGTCGCGACCTTCGACGATGAAGCGCAGCGCGCTCTGCGTGTGCCGGTGTGCCGGCGCTACTTCTCCGGGAAGGATCAGCTGCAGGCCGGCGTACAGGCTCTGGGTGATCGCTGCCTTGCCGCCTAGCCCGGGATTCATGAGCATCAGCACGCGGCGTTCCGCTTCGCGCGCCGTGATCAATGAGCCCGACTCCATCAGATACGGGCGCACGTCGTTGTCGTAATCCCACTTGTATGCGCGCACCGGCGTGTTCGGCTGGCGTGGAATCAGCGCATGCAGGCTTTCCCATAGCGGCGCCATCTGGTGTGGTGTCAGTCGCTGGTAGAAGTCCTGGCGTTCGGCGTTGGGAGTGGTTTGTGCGTTGGTCATGTCGATCTCCTGCACTGATCCGTCTATCGATCAGTCGTCATATCATCAGACGTCTGTGTATTTTTGATTATGCGAACGCTGGAAGTTAGCTGTCAAACATCACGGGATGAGGCTTTACTCCGTGCCCGCCTCAGCGAAACGGCGCAATAGCAAGATCTGGCGTTCCCAGCGCGCGATCGCCTCAGCCGGGTCATCCAACCTGAAGGACACCATGCCTAGCGCGCTCGCGTAGGGCGCGGCATGCTTGCGAACGGCGACCACGTCCGCGGCCGAGACCGCCAGTGCACCGGCATCGCCATCGAGCAGACGCACATGCAAGCGCGCCTCCCACACCGCGCCACCCACCGCCGCGAACAGCGATGCCTGGCCGGTCCGGCGAAGGTTGGCGGTGCTGCGCGACCCAGCCCATGTGGCGAAGTACAGCCGGGACGTATCGCTCGCCAACACCTCGCCCACGCTGAGGAAGGACAGGTGTGGCCAGCCCTCCCCGTCCGTGGTCGCCAGCACCGCCGAGTCGCCCGCGCGCTCGCCCAGGCGCTCGCCGTCGAACAGGCCAAGCCAGCCTTCGGGCAGGCTCACGGGATCGGCAGGTGGCATCATGCTCATATCCGGCTCAGGATATCGGCGAACTTGGCCTCGACCTTCGCCAGCAATTCCTTGCTGCCCCGGGCCACCTTCGGGAACTCCTTGATCCGTTCGAACGGACGGCAGGCATCGATCACCGCACGAGAGCTGGTCGAGGACCCGCGATCGACGATGGGATCGAGCGGCCCGCTCCATATCCGGCGAAGGATATCGATGTCTGTTTCGGGGTCGCAGCGCGTGCACATCGCCCACATCACGTCGAACATATCGCTGGGGTCGACATCGTCGTCGACCACGACCACGAAACGGCCCAGATAGGATCCCGATTGGCAGTTGGCCGCAAGCATCGCTGCCTGCCGCGCGTGTCCGGCGAAGGCCTGCTTGATCGCGATGACATTGAACATGCGCGCGCCGCCGGCTTCGTGGCACCACACGCCGGTCACGCCGTTCAGGCCGGCGCGCTCGACTTCGTCCCAGATCATGCCGGACTTGGTCACGCACTTGCTGAAGGAGAAGTCCGAGGGCGGCCGCAACGGCGTGGCGATGGTCAGGATCGGGTTGCGGCGATGGTAAACGCGGCGGATGCGGACCACCGGCTGTTCGCTCTGCTCACTCGCGTAGTAGCCGGTGAACTCACCGAACGGCCCCTCGAGCTTGTTGTCGCCCGGAACGATCTCGCCTTCCAGAACGATTTCCGCGTGCGCAGGCATCGGCAAGCCGTAAAGCTCACTCTTGACCGTGTCGAACGGCAGGCCACGATGACCACCGGCGTAATCGTATTCGGAAAGTCCAAAGCGGATTTCGTTGCCGCTGGCCAGGAACAACAGCGGATCCATGCCGACACAGATCAGTACCGGCGTGGCCTCGCCGCGTGCGGTGTACTTCTCGCGGATCTGCCGGCCATGTTTGCCTGGCGACATCCACAGGCCAACCGACTTCTCGTCGTGCACCATAACGCGGTAAGTGCCCGCGTTGACCCAGTTCTCTTCGGGATCGCGCATGATGACGAAGTCGTGCGTACCGATGTAGCGGCCACCGTCTTCCTCGTGCAGGAACGGTACCGGGAATTTCAGCACATTGACCTCGTCGTCGCGGTCGATCACGTCGAAGATCGGACCGGTCTCGACTTCACGCGGGGCAATCGGCTTGTGGATCTTCATGCGGTCGCGGTAGGCCCGCACCACGTCGAGCGGATGTTCCGGCTCGGGGAAACCCAGGGTCAACGCGAGCCGCTTCGACGAATTGGTCGCACCGGAGAGCACACTCATGCCGGCCGGATATCCCGGAATGTCCTCGAACAGCACCGCCGGTGCTTCGGGGCGCTTGTGATTGACGATTTCGGCGAGGGCACCCATCTCCAGGTTCCAGTCGACGCCCTTCATGCGGATCAGTTCACCGGCCGCCTCGCAGCGCTCGATGAATTCGCGAAGGTCCACATACGGTGGGTTGGCACGGGTCGAAGCTACATCGGACATGCGTCGGTTACTCCTTGATGCTGGTCTTGGCGAGGGGAATGGAGGAGCGCGGGCGGGTGAGGCCCATCACGAAGACAGTCAGCGCGGCGACCAGAGTCGGCACGGCGACCAGCAGGAACATCGAAGGCAGGTCCAGGTGGGTGCCAAGCAGCACGCCGCCCATCACCGGGCCGACGATGGAGCCGATGCGACCGATGCCCAGGCCCCAGCCCACCCCGGTGGCGCGGCCACTGGTGGGATAGAAGGCGGAAGCCAGTGCGCTCAGGCCTGACTGCGCGCCGATCAGGAAGAAGCCGGCGACGAAGAGCACCGGGAGAACCAGGCCACCCGCGACGGAATAGCCGATCACGCCAATGAACACGGTGGCACCGATATAGGACACCAGGAGGACCTTGTACGGGTCGAGGCGATCGAGGAACCGTCCGAGGAGCAAGGTGCCGGCGACGCCGCCGAACTGCATCATCGACGTGCCGATGACAGAACCCTGCGTCGAATGCCCGCCGCCGCTGAGCACCGTCGGCAACCAGCTGGCGAGGAAATAGATGTCCAGCAGGCTCATGAAATAGATCACCCACATCAGCACCGTGCCCAGCGCGCGCCCTTCGCGGAACAAACCCGCTACCGGCTGCTTGTGGCGGTCTTCAAGGGCCGAGGGCACTAGCTGCACACCTTCGCTACCCGGGGCCAGCCGAAGCTGCAAGTCGGCTATCCGCGCCGCGGGCGCGCCCCGGTTGACCAGGAAAAGCAGCGACTCGGGAAGCGCCACGAGCAGGATTGCCGCCACGACAAGCGACAACACGCCGCCCACGTAGAAAAGCATTTCCCAACCCCAGGTCGGCAGGATCGCCGAGGCCAGCACGCCGGCCAGCGCACCACCCAGCGGAAATCCGCAGAACATCATCATCACCATGCGCCCGCGCGCCCGCGCTGGCGAGGCTTCCGCGGTCAGGGTGATCGCGATCGGCATGGCGCCGCCAAGACCCAGGCCAGCCAGGAAACGCCACATGATCAGCGAGTCCAGGTCGTGGGCGAAGCCGGTTGCCACCGTGAACGTACCGAAGACCACCGTCGAGGCGACCAGCAAGCGACGTCGCCCGGCAATGTCGGCGAGCA
>NZ_JBFUJE010000144.1:0-8662 GCF_056401535.1 Luteibacter sp. P4_E6
GGACTGGAGTGGCGTCTACGTCGACCAGGGCGCGATCCTGGTGCATGAGCGCCTCGCCATCGTCGACCCCGCGAGCGGCGCCCAGCCGCTGCGTTCGCCGGAAGGCGACCTCGCGCTGGCCGTGAACGGCGAGATCTACAACCACCGCGAACTTCGCGCCGCGAGTGACTACGCCTTCACCACGGGCTCGGACTGCGAAGTCATCAACGCGCTCTATCGCCGGCATGGTGCCGACTTCCTTGGCCAGCTCAACGGTATTTTCGCCTTCGCCCTGTGGGACGCCGGCCGTCGCCGTTTCCTGATCGCACGTGATGCCCTTGGCGTGTGCCCGCTCTACTGGGGCCATGATCGGGCAGGGCGCCTCTGCGTGGCGTCGGAGATGAAGTCGTTGGTCGGGGTATGCGCGGACGTGGCACCTTTCCCGCCGGGCCATGTTTACGACAGCGAGGTGGGCGCGGCGGTGCGCTACTGGACGCCCGCATGGCGCGATTACGACGCCACGGCGGGACATTCGATCGAGCCGAAGGATCTCCGTGCCGCTTTCGAAGCCGCCGTGCATCGGCAGATGATGACCGACGTGCCGTACGGTGTGCTCCTCTCCGGCGGCCTGGATTCCTCGCTCGTTGCCGCTGTGGCGGCCAGTTTCGCGCGTCGCCGTATCGAGGAAGACGATCGCGGTGAGGCCTGGTGGCCGCGCCTGCATTCGTTCGCCATTGGCCTGGAAGGTTCGCCGGACCTTGCGGCCGCCGAGGTCGCCGCCAAAGCGTTGGGTACCGTGCACCATGGCTTCCGCTACACCTTCGAAGAAGGCCTGGACGCGTTGCCCGAGGTGATTCGCCACATCGAAACCTACGATGTCACCACCATCCGTGCCTCCACACCCATGTTCCTGCTGGCCCGGCGGATCAAGGCGATGGGCGTGAAAATGGTGCTGTCCGGCGAGGGCTCGGACGAAATCTTTGGCGGCTACCTGTATTTCCACAAGGCGCCTTCGGCCCGGGCTTTCCACGAGGAAACGATCCGCAAGCTGGACGCGCTGCACTATTACGACTGCCTGCGCGCGAACAAGTCCATGTCCGCCTGGGGCGTGGAAGCACGCGTGCCCTTCCTGGATACCGAGTTCCTCGATATCGCCATGGCCTTTGACGCCGAAGCGAAGATGGTGGCGCGAAAGGGCATCGAGAAAGGCATCCTGCGCGAAGCCTTCGAAGGTGCGTTGCCCGAGGAAATCCTCTGGCGGCAGAAGGAGCAGTTCAGTGACGGTGTGGGCTACGGCTGGATCGACGGGCTCAAGGCGCACGCGGAGGCCATGGTTTCCGATCGCGAGTTCGCCGCGGCGGGGGCACGCTTTCCCCTGAACACCCCAGCCACCAAGGAGGCCTTCTTCTACCGGACGCTCTTCGAAAAGCACTTCCCCGGCGAGGCCTGCGCGGCCACCGTGCCGGGCGGCAAGTCGATCGCCTGCTCGTCGCCGGCCGCCCTCGAGTGGGATCCCGCCTTTGCCGCTGCCGCCGATCCCTCCGGCCGGTCGGTCCGCGGCATCCACCAGGAGGCCCTCCCAGCCTGAGACACACCGCTCCGATTCATCGGCGATCCCGCGACAGCGGGCCAGGGTGAGGCAATCACCCCATCGCCGCTGAAGCGGCTCCCACAGGAGCAGGGCACCGCTGAATTTGTTACGATTAGCCGCTTTAGCCGGCACGATTCCGTGCCGCACCAGCAGGCAAGCCAACCATGATCGAGACCAATCCGATCCTCGCGCAGATTGCGGACCTCACGGGCCGCGTCGAGTCGCTTAGGGGGTATCTTTGACTACGCAGTCAAGAAAGAACGCCTCGAAGAAGTAACCCGCGAGCTGGAGAATCCCAAAGTCTGGGATGACCCCAAGCGCGCGCAGGAGCTGGGTCGCGAGCGCTCCACGCTCGATGGCATCGTCACCGGCATCGACGAGATGTCCGGCTCGCTCGCGGATTCGAAAGAACTGCTCGAGATGGCCGCCGCCGACGGCGACGACGAGACCCTGCAGTCGATCGTCACCGACCTGAACAAGATCGACAACCGCGTGAGCAAGCTGGAGTTCCAGCGCATGTTCTCGGGCGAACTCGATTCTGCTGCCGCCTTCGTCGATGTCCAGGCCGGCGCCGGTGGCACCGAGGCCCAGGACTGGGCCGAGATCCTCCTGCGCATGTACCTGCGCTGGGCGGAGTCGCGCGGCTGGAAAACCGAAATGATGGAAGTCAGCGCCGGCGACGTCGCGGGCATCAAGTCGGCCACGTTCCGTGTAGAAGGCGACTATGCCTATGGCTGGCTGAAGACCGAGATCGGCGTGCACCGTCTGGTCCGCAAGAGTCCGTTCGATTCCGACAACCGCCGGCACACCAGCTTTACCTCGGTGTTCGTTTCGCCGGAAGTCGATGACAACATCGAGATCGACATCAATCCCGCCGACTTGCGTACCGACGTCTACCGTTCGTCRGGCGCCGGCGGCCAGCACGTCAACAMGACCGAGTCGGCGGTGCGTATCACGCATGTCCCGACCAATACGGTCGTGGCCTGCCAGACAGAACGTAGCCAGCACGCCAACCGCGACCGCGCGATGAAAATGCTCAAAGCCAAGCTCTATGAGCTGGAAGTGCAGAAGCGGAACGTCGAGCGGGACGCGCTGGAAGCGACCAAGTCCGACATCGGCTGGGGCARCCAGATCCGCAATTACGTGCTCGACCAGTCGCGCATCAAGGATCTTCGCACCGGTCTTGAACGCACCGACACGCAGAAGGTGCTTGATGGCGATCTCGACGGATTCGTCGAAGCCAGCCTGAAGTCCGGCCTCGAAGCCGGCTCCAAGCGTCTCGATGCCTGATGTTCCCGGGGGCGTATTTGCGCCCCCGTACTCCATACACGAAGCCAGAATCACACCATGACCGACGACACCAGCGCCGACACTCCCGTTACCGCCGCCGAAGAGAACCGCCTCATCGCCGAGCGTCGCGAGAAACTGAAATCGCTGCGTGCACAGGGCATTGCCTACCCGAATGACTTCAAGGTGGACAGCTTCGCGGGTGACCTGCAGGCCGAGTTCGCCGACAAGGACACCTGGACGGCCGAGGCCATCGAGGGCGCACCGCGGCGCGTCACTGTCGCCGGTCGCATCATCCTGATGCGCGGGCAGGGCAAGGTCAGCTTCGTGCAGATGCAGGACGGTACGGGCCGCATCCAGCTGTTCGTCCACCAGGGCACCCTGGGCGAGGAAGGCTACGACGCATTCAAGCGCTGGGACCTCGGCGACATCGTCGGTGCCGAGGGCCTGCTCATGCGCACCAAGACCGGCGAGCTGTCGGTCAAGGTCGAGTCGATCCGCCTGCTCACCAAGTCGCTGCGCGGCCTGCCGGACAAGCACCACGGCCTGGCGGATGTCGAGCAGCGTTATCGCCAGCGCTATGTCGACCTCATCGTCACCGAGGAGTCGCGCCGCACCTTCGCGCTGCGTTCGAAGATCATCAGTCATGTGCGTCGCTGGCTCGAAGCCGAACCGCGTCGCTTCATGGAAGTCGAAACACCGATGATGCACGTGATCCCGGGCGGCGCGACGGCGCGCCCGTTCACCACGCACCATAACGCGCTCGATATCCCGTTGTTCCTGCGCGTGGCGCCCGAGCTTTACCTCAAGCGCCTTGTCGTCGGCGGTTTCGATCGCGTCTACGAAATCAACCGCAACTTCCGCAACGAGGGCGTGTCCACGCGACACAACCCCGAGTTCACCATGCTCGAGCTGTACCAGGCGTACGCCACGTACCACGAGATCATGGATATCACCGAAGGCATGATCCGCACGGCCGCCGCCGATGTGGTCGGCAACACGGTGATCGAGTGGGACGGCGAGACGATCGACATCGGTCCGGCGTTCCGTCGCTGGCGCATGGAAGACGCCGTGCTCGAACTCAATCCCGAGATCAAGCCGGCCGACCTGCGCGACCGCGAAACGATGGCTGCGCATGCAACGCGTCTCGGCATCCACGTGAAGCCGAGCTACGGCTGGGGCAAGCTCCTGCTGGAAGTGTTCGAGGCGACGGTGGAGCACACGCTCATCCAGCCGACTTTCATCACCGATCACCCGGTCGAGGTTTCGCCGCTGGCGCGCGAAAGCGACACGGACAAGGGCATCACCGACCGCTTCGAGCTGTTCATCAACGGCAAGGAGCTCGCCAATGGTTTCTCCGAGCTCAACGACTCCGAAGACCAGGCCGCGCGCTTCCAGGCCCAGGTGGACGCGAAGGACGCCGGCGACGACGAGGCGATGCACTACGACGCCGACTACATCCGCGCGCTCGAAGTCGGCCTGCCGCCGACCGGCGGTCTCGGCGTCGGCATTGATCGTCTTGTGATGCTGCTGACCGGCTCGTCGTCGATCCGCGACGTGCTGCTGTTTCCGACCATGCGTCCCGAGGCCTGACCGGCTTCTGATTTTCGCCAGGGCGCCCCGGGGTGGCGCGCCCTGGTCGTCCCGTCCCCTATCGAAAGGACTCGTTATGCGCTTCCGCCTTGGCGTGCCGTCTCTCGCGGCTGTTCTTCTGTTCGTTGCCGGCTGCGGCCAGGCGGTGATCAAGCCCCCACTGCCGCTGGACGAGTCGCTGCTGCCGGCCACGATTTACGTGCCGGATTGCCCGCTCGACGACGACGGTTTCCTCGGCTTCGTGGGCGCCATGGACAGGGCCATGGGCGAAAGCGCCTGCCGTCAGATGGGGGCCGCGCTCATCACCAAGGCGCAGGGGATGGACGGAAAGGTGAATTTCGTCAATTACAAAGTCGACCTCAAGGCGCCGAAGCCTGTCGAGCCGGACAAGGGCGTCGAGGCGTCGATCGGTAGCCGGTACCGCGTCGTCCTCCCTCCGGCACGGTCGAACCGTGTCTACCAGGATCATGTCTCCTATGTGGCCGCGAACCAGTCCTTCTCCGTGTTCGATACCGCGACTGGCACCCTGGTGGGCCGGGGCTCGGTCAAGGCGTCGCCCGGCGGCGTTCCCGGCGCCACGAGCGCTGCCGAGACTCTCCTGGCTGGCTTGCGTGGGAACCGCTGCGAAGTGTTGAACGCATTCTCGGCGCGTACGGCGTTCCACGCCCTCAGCGCGCCGAAGTGCACGACATTCGCGCTGTACCCGGTTAACCGGGACGATGACGAGGACGACGAGGAAGACGGGGACAAGGACGGCAAGCAGGCGCCTGTCCAGGCGCCGGCCGCAAGCGCGCCTGCGGCTGCGGCTGCGGCAGCGAAGCCGACCTGACGGCGGCGCCCGTCCGCCGATACAATGCGCGGTCTACTGACCGGAGCCCCTCATGTTCTACGCCATCACCGGTATCGATCACCCGAACTCGCTCGAAAAGCGTCTGTCCGTGCGCCCGGCCCACGTGGCCCGTCTCTCGGCGCTCAAGGAAGAAGGCCGCCTGAAGCTGGCTGGCCCGTTTCCGGCCATCGATGCCGAGGACCCGGGCGAGGCCGGCTTTACCGGCAGCCTCATCGTGGCCGAGTTCGAAAGCCTCGAGGCCGCCCAGGCCTGGGCGGACGCCGATCCGTACATCGGCGCTGGCGTGTACCGCGAAGTGACGGTTCGCCCGTTCCGCGTGGTCCTGCCGTGACGGTCGAGAAAGTCGAGCGCATCCGCCAGCGGCTGACCGAGGCCCTGGCCCCGGTCGAGCTGGACGTGATCGACGAGGGCCACAAGCACGCCGGGCACTCGGGCGAGGGCAAGGGTCATTTCTTCGCCCGCATCGTCAGCGCGGCCTTTGCCGGAAAGAACCCGATCGAGCGCCACCGTATGGTCTACGCTGCCCTGGGCGACATGATGCCGGACGGCATCCACGCCCTCGCGATCGAGGCAAAAGCTCCCGGAGAGTGATCGTTAGGCCGAAAAACAATGGGTTAGCGCTTTAACCTCATGCTGCTTCGCGTATTGCGCACCCCGCCCCCCTTTGGCAAAGTGACCGATCAGCCAGGGGGTGGCTCCCGAACGGAGCCCTCGGCCGCGTCCCAACGGAAACCATAATGCGTCTGACCACGATCAAGCTGGCGGGATTCAAGTCGTTCGTCGACCCCACCACGCTGCACCTGCCCACCAATATGACCGGCGTCGTCGGCCCTAACGGCTGCGGCAAGTCGAACATCATCGACGCCATTCGCTGGGTCATGGGCGAGTCCGCCGCCAGCCGCCTGCGCGGCGATTCGCTCACCGACGTGATCTTCTCCGGTTCCAGCGCGCGCAAGCCGGTGGGCCAGGCCACGGTCGAGCTCATCTTCGACAATAGCGATGGCACCATCCAGGGCGAGTACGCGAGCTTCGCGGAAATCTCGGTCAAGCGCATCGTCAGTCGCGACGGCCAGTCCTCGTATCACCTCAATGGCGCGCGCTGCCGCCGCCGCGACATCACCGACCTGTTCCTCGGCACGGGCCTGGGACCGCGCAGCTATTCGATTATCGAACAGGGCATGATCAGCCAGATCATCGAGGCGGCGCCGGAAGAACTGCGCACCCATCTCGAGGAAGCGGCGGGCATCTCCAAGTACAAGGAACGCCGCAAGGAAACCGAGAGCCGGATCAAGGCCACGCGCGAAAACCTCGACCGCGTCCGCGACGTGCGCGACGAGGTGGAAAAGCAGCTCGACCACCTCAATCGCCAGGCCCGTGCAGCCGAGCGTTGGAAGGCCTTCAAGGAAGAGCACACCCACCGCGAAGCCGAACTGCGCGCGCTCGAATACCGCACGCTGCATCGCCAGCATGAGGGCGAGGGCTCGGGCCTGCGTGAGGCCGAGCTGGAGATCGACAAGCATCTCGCCGGCCAGCGCCAGATCGAAGCGCAGCTGGAAACCGTTCGCGAGCGCCATCAGGGCGCCAGCGAGCACCTGAACCAGGTGCAGGGCGAGGTGTACAAGGTCGGCGCCGAGATCGCGCGCGTCGAACAGCAGGTGCGCCACAACCGCGACCTCAGCGAACGCCTCACACGTTCGCGCGCCGACACCGAGCGCGAGTTCGAGGAATTGCAGGGCCACATCACCGCGGACCGCGAACAGGTGGAAACCCTGCGCATGGCCCTGGCCGAAGGCGAGCCGAAGCTCGAAGCCTTGCAGCAGATCCAGGACGAAACGGGCGAAGCACAGCGCGCCACCGAAACGAAGCTGGCCGATTGGCAGCAGCGCTGGGATTCACACACACGCGGCGCCTCGGAGTCGAGTCGCGCCGCTGAAGTCGAGCGGACCAAGCTGGCCTACCTCGATCGCCAGACGGTCGACCTGTCGCGCCGGAAGGAAGCGCTCGAGACCGAACA
Source organism: Luteibacter sp. P4_E6 (assembly GCF_056401535.1). NCBI lineage: Bacteria > Pseudomonadati > Pseudomonadota > Gammaproteobacteria > Lysobacterales > Rhodanobacteraceae > Luteibacter > Luteibacter sp. P4_E6. Next base: position 7,315 of record NZ_JBFUJE010000144.1, read on the forward strand.
GCGCGCGACCGATGTCGATGCGCTTCACGCCGCCTCCGAACAACTCGATATCGAACACGACACCCAGCGCGAGCGGGTCGAAACACTCGGCGGCGTCCTCGACCAGCACAAGGTGTCCTACGAGCGCGTGCTCGACGAAGAACGCCAGGTGCAGTCCTCGCTCAATGAAGCGCGGCAGCAACTGCAGACGGCACGCGGCCGTCAGGCCTCGCTCGAAGCGCTGCAAAGCGCGGCACTGGGCCAGGAAGAAACCGCCGCGAGCGGCTGGCTGTCGCGTCTCGGCCTCGATCGTTCGCGCCGTCTCGGCGAATCGCTCCAGGTCGATGCCGGTTACGAATCCGCGGTAGAGACCGTGCTCGGCGGCGTGCTCGATGGCGTTCTCGTCGATGCCATCGCCGCGCTGACCCCCGAATTCGAATCGCTCGGCAACGCCGATGTGGCGCTGTTCGCGAAAGAGCAGGCCGGTCCTGGCGCTGCCGGTACGCTGGCCGCTCATGTACGCGGACCGGTGGCAGCCATGGCGCTGCTGGGTAACGTTTTCATCGCCGATTCCGTCGAAGACGCCGCGGCCCGAGTTTCGTCGCTGTCCACCCACCAGTCCGTGATCACCCGCGATGGTGCGTGGATGGGTCCGGGTTGGGCCCGGGTGCTGCGCGCGCAGGGCAATCAGGTCGGCGTGCTGGCTCGCGAACGCGAGATCCGCCAGCTGGCTGAGCAGATCGAAACGCTGGAAGGCTCCAGCGAAGAATGGACCGAACAGCTCGAGACCTTGCGCACGCGCAAGTTCGAGACCGAACGCCAGCGCGACGACGCCCAGCGCGACCTGTATGCGGCCCATCGTCGGCTTTCCGAGCTGGCCGGCCAGTTGCAGAGTCATCGCGGCAAGATGGAAACCGCGCGCGCCCGTGCCGAAAAGGTCGGTGGCGAAATCAGCGTCATTCTCGAGCAGGTCGACGAACTCGCCAGCCAGACGCGCGATGCGCGCTCCCGTCTTGACGAGGCCGTCGGCCTCATGGGCGACCGCGAAGACGAGCGTCGCGGCCTCGAGAACGAGCGTCGCGAACTGCTCGAAGCGCGTGAGGAAGCGCGCATCAATGCGCGCGAAGCGGCGGACCAGTCACACCAGCTCGCCCTCGGCATGGAGTCCAAGCGTGCGGCGCTGACCTCGCTCGAGCAGGCCCTGGCCCGTCTCGACACCCAGCTGCGCCAGGTCACCGCGCGCCGCGATGAGATCGACCAGCAGCTCGCTGCCGGGTCCGATCCCATCGCGGAACTCGAGGAGGAACGCCAGACCTACCTCGACCAGCGCCTGCTGGTCGACAAGCAACTCGTGGAAGCGCGCCGCGCC
>NZ_JBFUJE010000145.1:0-8661 GCF_056401535.1 Luteibacter sp. P4_E6
ACCTATGTGTCCCGAAATGTGTCCCGATGGCGATTTTTCCTGACCAATCCAAGTATCTGATTTTACTTGGAAACTAGTGGTCTGGCGGAGAGAGTGGGATTCGAACCCACGGTAGGCTCACACCTACGGCAGTTTTCAAGACTGCTGCCTTAAACCACTCGGCCATCTCTCCGTATTTTTCTAACGCACTGGCCGGGCATTGCACCCGGCCAGCGCCAATTGTACCCGACGAGAGGGTACCAAGGGATCAGGCAATCGCCTCAATCCCCGCCATATAAGGCCGCAACACTTCCGGCACCTCAATGGACCCATCCGCCTGCTGGAAATTCTCCATCACGGCAACCAGGGTCCGCCCCACAGCCAACCCCGACCCATTCAACGTATGCACCAGCTCCGGCTTGCTGCTAGCCGGATTCCTCCAGCGAGCCGACATCCGCCGCGCCTGAAAATCCGTGCAGTTGGAGCAGCTACTGATCTCGCGATACGTGTTCTGGCTGGGCAGCCAAACCTCGAGGTCATACGTCTTGGCCGCAGCAAAGCCCATATCCCCTGTGCACAGCTGCACCTTCCGATACGGCAGCTTCAGCGCCTGCAAAACAGCCTCAGCATGCCCGACCATCTCCTCGAGCTGAGCAAAGCTCGTCTCGGCCGTGGCGATCTGCACCATCTCCAMCTTCTCGAACTGGTGCTGGCGGATCATGCCGCGGGTGTCGCGGCCGTAGCTGCCGGCTTCCGCGCGGAAGCACATGGAGTGCGCGGTCATGCGCATGGGCAGCTCGCCGGCGTCGACGATGCTTTCGCGCACAAGGTTGGTCAGCGTCACTTCGGAGGTGGGAATGAGGTAGCGCTTCACCTCGTCGACCATCGTGCCGAAGAGGTCCTCTTCGAACTTGGGCAGCTGGCTGGTGCCTTCCATCGCAGCCGCATTCACGATCAACGGCACGTTGTGCTCGAGGTAGCCGTGACGCGTGGTGTGCAGGTCCAGCATGAACTGGGCGAGCGCGCGATGCAGGTGCGCGAGCTGGCCGCGCAGCACGGTGAAGCGTGCGCCGGACAGCTTGACCCCGGCTTCGCCGTCGAGCCAGCCGTGACGGGCGCCCAGGTCCACGTGGTCCTTCACCGGGAAGTCGAACGGACGCGGGTGACCCCAGCGGAGGATCTCCACGTTGTCGTTCTCGTCCTTGCCGATGGGCACGGATTCGTCGGGGAGGTTCGGGATGCCCAGGGCGATGTCCGCCAGCTTGGCCTGGACCTCGGCGAGCGCCTGCTCGTTGGCCTTGAGCTTGTCGCCGATACCGGCGACCTCGGCCATGAGCGCGTCCACGCTTTCGCCCTTACCCTTGGCTTGGCCGATGGCCTTGGAACGGGTGTTCCGCAGGTTCTGCAGCTCCTGGGTCTCGGTGGAGAGCGCCTTGCGCTCGGATTCGAGGCGCTCGATCGTCACGACGTCGAGGTCGAAGTTCCGGGCGGCGCGCAGGCGCTCAGCCGTTTCGGCGAGCTTGCCGCGCAGGAGGGCGGGATCCAGCATGAGTCGGGCTTCCGTGGGTGTACGAGCCGGGGATTATCGCAAATTTGGGCGGCTCGGTATGATCGGGCCACCAAGGGAGGGGGCACGCATGGCCAAGCGCACGGGCACAGGGAACGGGGGCGGCACCRAGGAACTCCGGCCGGACGTCTTCGTCAAATTCTTTCTCGGCGTGCTGGTCCTGATCGCGCTCGGGGCCTGTGGCTTCGTCATCTACTACTGGTGGACCGCCACGGACCGGGCCGTCACCCCCTTCGGCGTCAGCCTGTGCGTGCTGATCCTTGGCCTGGCCGCCTACGGCGTGAACCTCACCCGGACCCACATCGTGATCGAGCCGGACGCCGTGGTGATCAAGGACGCGGTCTCCACCCGTCGCATCGAGCGCTCCGACATCGGCGGTGCGCGCGAGGTCTATGTGAACTCCCGGCGCGGTACGGAGCTGTGGCTCTACGACAAGTCCGGCAAGCGGATCTTCGTTCCGCCCGAGCTTGGGCAGAAGCTCCTGGGTGACACGTGGTCCGAGGGGATCGAAGACCTCGACCAGAGGGACATCACCCGGATGAGCAACAGTTTCGCCAACGATGAGCGGTGGGGCAGCTACGAGGGCGAGCGCCGTTGGAACGGAAGTGTCTGGCTGGGTCGGACCAACTTCCTGGCCCTGCTCTCCGTTCCGATCTGGGTGATCGCCGTGGTGTATGGCGGTGATCCAGCGATACGTTGGCCGATGTTCCTCATCGTGGCCGCGATGCCGCTGATCGCTGTGGGTATCAACGTATTCACCGATGGTGCCGTGGACCTGCATCGCCGCGACGACGAAGGCCCCAATGTGCAGATGTACAGTTGGGCACCGCTGATCCTGTTCTGGCGCTCGTTCGACGTGGAGGGTGGTCGTTGGGGATCCGCGTGGCTACTCGGTTTTCTTTTGGCGATCCCGGTCACCTACTGGCTTTCCCGCTGGACGCGCGAGGGCGGGAACGCGTCGAACACGCGCGGGCCGGTGACCTTCCTGCTGGTGGCCATGTACTTCGCATCGACCATCCTGATAGTGAAAGACCACCGGGCTGAGATGCGCGAGAAGCGCCTGCAGGCGGACCAGGTCAGTGTGCAGGCTTCCAGTCCGCGAACGCGACCGGCTTCGCTTTATCCGCCCGTGTGACGGAGGTCTTGTCAGGCGTTCCCTCCAACGGGAATGACATCGTGTGGATCTCGCTGTGGAAGAGCCACGTGCCAGCCTTTGCGTCGTAGCGAAAAGTAACGAAGTCCGACCAATGGGACCCGCACGCGACGGCATTCTGCACCGTGAAGTACGCACCCTTGACGGCCAGGCCCTCGTCGTCCTCGTCGAACGGATCGCACTGCCCGCCTTCGTCGGCCCTGAGGACGACAAGATCGTTGCGAGCTGCCAGTTTGAAKGCGCCGTCGTCCTGGCTTTCGAAGATGAGAAGTGGACGCGGTGAGGCGTTGGCCATGGTATCCACAGCGTGGTGCACGACAACGAGAAGGCTCTGCCGTTTGTTGCCAAGTTCCGGTCCCGGGGCGGATTGCATGACCTCGAATCCATGAGGGATCTGCGCCTGGATAGCCTTCGGCAAGGCATCAGCCGACAGGCATACAGACGTCGAACCGAGCGCTGCCGCCGCGACCAGTGCAAACACAGCGAGCTTCTTCAATGCCATTGTTATTTCCCTAAGCCAGGCCTTAAAAACCTTGCAAATCTCGTACGCGGTCGTAGCACGCGCCGCAGAGAATCGTGATCCCCAGCGACTTCTCCGATCGTTCATTCCAATCGCCGCTGGCCCCACCCTCCCGGACGCGTACAACCTCACACTCGGAACACCACGCATCACCTCGAGGCTCGCCTGACCAGAAGAAACCTACTTTCTCGCCGGTCTCAAGGGACTCAGCCAGGTGCTGGCAGACAAAGGTCTCCTGCTGTTCTCCGTGGACGTGGCATTGGATGGTGTCGCTCATGGTCAGGGCACACCCATCCGCTGGAAGTCACCACGCCAGGTCGCCTTGGGCGAGGCTAAGGTGATCTGCATGCGGCCGTTAGCGGCCATCGTCGTCTTGAGGTCGCGACCCATCAGGCTATCGCAGAAGCGCCCGCCATTCCTCGACACGCCAAATCGATAGTAAACCGTGCCGCCGTCTTCCTTGAGTAACTTGGCAGGCACTTCGCACGCGAACGGCTCGGCGAAGTGCATGGATGCACCCTGCGGTATAAAAGTGACCTCGGCGGCGACGTCCGTGTTTCCCTGCATGATCAATCCCCGCCAGTTACCCGTCGGCTGTACGGCAAGCGCGACAGCGGGCATCACGGACAGCAGCGCAGCCGCGCCGAGCGTCTTCAACGTATTCGAAACCATGGATTTCCCCCTTAGGAAATGAGTCGTGCGGCATCCTAGTGGGAAAGCGCACCGCCATGACCACGTCTCCGGCAAATACCTCGCCCGCTTAGCCACCGCTGATGCGCGTGGCCTCGGCCGGCAGCACCGTCAGTTCGCGCCAGTCCAGCTGCTCGAGCAGGAAGTTGTAGTCGTCGTCGCTGAGCTGGAAGGCCAGCCGGCAGCGCTCCAGTTCGGCGCGCTGGGCGGCCACCGCCGCCTGGGACAACGCGCAGTGCCGGTCGAAAGCCTCGGCGCGGGCCGGTTCGTCCAGGGCGTCGGCCTCGATGCGGTAGAGCGCGGCAAGGCGCTTGCCCTCCTCGTCCGCTTCCACGGCCATGCACTCCAGCGCCGCCTTCACCAGACCCAGCCTCACGGCTCGTAGTTCCTGCTCGCCCGCGGAGCGTCTGTCGAGGCCGAGCAGGCGGATCACAGGTGCCAGGGTCAGGCCCTGCACCACCAGCGTCACCAGCACCACCGAAAATGCCGTGAGCACCACGGTGTCTCGCTGCGGAAAGTTGTCCGGCAGGATGAAGGCGGTCGCCAGAGTGACCAGGCCACGCATGCCACACCAGCCGGCCAGCGCCGCCTGCTGCCAGCTGGCGGGCGATTCCCGACCACGAAGTGCCCGGTACCAGACGACCGTGCGGTTGACCGCAAGCGCAAAGGCGATGCGTACGACCACGACGATGACGGTGACGATGCCCGCAAACACCAGCGCCTGCCGAAGATGTTCGCCACCCATGCCACCGACGATGCGCCGCGCCTGCAGGCCCATCAGCAGGAAGGCGGTGACATTGAGCACGAACACCACCGCGCCCCACACCGCGTACGACTGCACACGCAAGCGCGGCGAGCTCGGGTGTGATCGACGACTGGCAACCGTCATCGCCATGGCGACGACAGCAAGCACGGGCGAGACGTGCAGATGCTCAGCGACGATCCAAACGAGGAACGTGTTGACGAACTGGAACAGGTTGCTGTCCAGCGCGCCTGAGATGTACCGCGTCGCATACGGCAGCAGCCATCCGACCAGGACGCCGAACAGCACGCCGCCCGGCGCCGCCAGCGCAAAGCCAACCACCTGTGGCGCCGTCACCGCGCCCGCCGTCTGCACCGACAACGCCACGCCGAACAACAACAGCGCCGCTGCATCGTTGAACAGACTTTCACCGCGAATGATCGCGTCGGTGTTACGCGGAATGGACATGCCCGAGAGAATCGCCGTGGCGGCCGCGGCATCCGGCGGGGCGACGATGGCGCCGAGCACCAGCGCTGCGGCGAACGGCAGGCCGGCAAGCGCCCAGCCCGCCCAGGCGACGAGCAAGGCCGTCAGCAACACACCACCGAGCGCCAGGTTGACCAGTGGCACCCAGAAACGCTTCGCCCGATGCACCGGGAAATCGAAAGCCGCATCCATCAAGGCCGGCGCGATGAACAACGGCAACGCCGTACGCGGATCGATCGGAAAATCCGGCGCACCCGGCAGCAACGCCACCGCAACACCAGCCAACGCGAGCATCGAGGGATACGGTAACGACAGGCGCCGCGCGACCTGTAGCAGCACGACGGCTGCGGCGAGCAGGAGCAGGAGGCTTTCGAAAACAGTCACGCGAGACGCCCCTCAAGGTTTCATGCCTGGAGGGTACGTCTCGCAGCCGGGCGAGGCTACTGATCGTTGGCTAGTGGTGTCGCGAGATCACTTCGCCGCAAAGCCACGCTTCACGCCCCTGCCCAACCACCAGCCCATCACCGCCCCGGCCAGCAGCCAACCAAAGGCCTGCTCGATCAACGTGCCGAAGGTGTAGGCCATCGGGAACCGGTACCAGTTCCAGAACGGCACTGCCAGCGACAGCCAGGCAAAGACGCCGAAAGCAAGGCCCGTATAAAGCCCACGAATGGCATTGACCACCGAGCGGATGAGGATGAATGCAATCAGCAAGGCTGCAAGCGTGTCGGACAACCATTGGTGAAACAGGTTGTAGCCCATCGCCATGTAGTCGCGGCCGTAGGGCGCATAGACGATGAAGGCGAAGGGCGAGGACTTGGCCTTGATGGAGAAGGCCTCCTTGGCCTTGGGGTCGTCGCCCTTGGCCATGTCGAAATACGGCAACACGTAGATCGCATGCTCGGCCGGAAGATTGTCGTGCAGCGCAGCAATCACCTTGTCTTCGTTGACCGGCGCCCGAAACGACATCTCGCCGATCGGCAGCACCATGTGCGCGAACGCACCCCAGAGGAACATCACAAGCCCGCCAAGCAAGGCGGCTATGGCAATGCGCATGGTCCTTCTCCGTGGCCGAGGTGGTTCGAGGGTACGTCCGGACCGGGGCCGCGCGATATCGGTCTTTTGGGAGGGTCCGCCACAACATAGCCCCCCACCCAACTTCCCGATAAGCTCCCCCCACACACCGGGAAGGGTGATCCCGGTGCACAGCAATGGATGAAAGGGGAATTCGATGCAGTGCAATTATTGTGGTGAGAACCTCGCGCCGGCAGCAGACGTGTGTCCGATTTGCCAGGGGGCAGCGCCGTCGCCTCTTGGCTCGCCCTCAGCTGCGGTGTACGCCCAGTCGGCCAAGAAGAAAGAAAGCAAAGACATCTCGCAGCTGACGTGCCTGCTGATCGCCCTGCCGATCTTCGCGGTCGACTGGCTGCGAATGAACGCGGCCAAGCCTGACGACGTGCCTTTTACGCTGGGCCAGGTGTTGGGCCATGCGCTCATGGCCTCGTTCGTGGCGTGGCTCATCAGCAAGTTTGCGAAGACACGTTTCCGACTAACGTGGATCATTACGCTCCCTATCGTCGTCGTGATCACGATGGCGCAGTCGCTGGGGGCCGAGTCCACAGACGCCGTTTCGACGGGTCCGTTGGCGCTACCGAAGGTCACATGGCCAGCAGGCTGGACACCCGCCGCGCCCGTACAACCGCCCGGCGTGGATGGCCTCATCGAGACCGCGATGTTGGTCGCGAACGGGCGAAACACGGCATCGCTCTCAATCATGCTGACGCGACACCCACGCCTTGGTGCCCTGTCCGACGAGGCCAAAGACATGATCCTCGGGCACTCCGACGCGGCTTCAAAGAAGGGCATAACGTTGTCGTCCTCGGTGCCAACCGAAAGCACGTGGCTAGGCAACCCCGCCCAGCAATATGACGTCACCATGGAGAATCAGGTGCGAACACGTCAACGAACGATTGTGACGCGTGGATCTCCGACCATCTCGTGCTCGGTGAGTTACGCGGCGATCGACACGGACTTCGAGAAATACCTGCCCGAGTTTGAAAAAATGAAAAGCCAGTTTGTCTGCCCCGACCACACCTAGACCAGCCCCTAGGTTGTGGCCCCCGGCAAGGCTCTTTGTAGGAGCCGATTCATCGGCGATCCCGCGTAAGCGGGCACGTTTGCCGCGAGCACCCCTTCGCCGATGAATCGGCTCCTACAACATGCGCTAGCGCAACACGGACGACAAAGGTCATGGAATGAAGTACGTCGCATGGACGCTGCTGGTCGTGATCAGCGTTCTCGCCGCCATCACCGGACTGAAGATGCTGGGCGCGTTCTCCAGGCCGCCTCAGCACGTGCCCGCGACCGTCGTGAAATCCCGGGTGCATCACGCACGAAGGCCCCCGCCGGACCCGATGCCACCGCTGAGCCTGCCATGGCCCGCCGGCTGGGAGGTCACGCCGGACGACGGCGGTCAGCGTCCTTATGCCAGGCAGATCACCGCCCGCCTGAAGAAAAACGGCAAGACCATTGCATCCATCGACGCGGCGATCGGATGGGTAGACCCGCCTGATCCGCTCGAAAATTTCATTGACGACCTGATCGAAGGAGATGTCGTCTCGGCAAGAAAAGGCAGGCAGGCCCTGGCAAGACCCTCACCCGAGCAGGGAACCTGGCGAGGTCAACCTTCGGTCCAATATGAGATCTCGTACGTGTCCGAGGGCGATCCCATGCGTCGCCGTCTTGTCGTGACAAAAGGCACCGGTTCGCTGCTATGCATGATGGTCATCAAAGCCACCGGGAAGAACTTCGAGAAGAACCTGCCCATATTCGAACATCTGATGGACCAGTTCCCCTGCCCTTGATCGGCGCCAAGTTCAAGGCAGCGCCATCGTCGCTCCCACGCCCAGCGAGAACGTTACGGGAAACCTCACGTAACTGGTGGCGAACTGTCCGTTCGCGATGAGAGCGCGGAATTCGGCACTCTCTGCGTTCTTTCGCGCCGCCTTGTCGAGTTCTTCAAAGCCACTACTCTTTGTGACTTCGACTTTCTCGATCGACGAGTCCGCGTTAACCTTCACGAGGAGCATAACGGCACCTTCATGCCGTTCTCTCACCGCCACGTACGGGAATTTCAAGGGCGCCTTCCACAGAAGGACGGCCGGCGAATCGGTCATGGGGAGCAGGACCTTGCGGCTAGCGACACACTCTTTCATCGCAACGGCGTAAAAGTCGATGTACATCGCGTGCTCTGGTTCGGCGTAAGCCGCCTCGGTCAGGCGTTTGTCTTCATCGGCTAACGGACCGCGCCGCACGTTCACGTCGATCTCCTTGAGGGCGGTTTCCAGCGGAACGCCCTGCTCCCGCGCGGCATGCGCTTTGGCGGACATCGACGCCGATGCTGCGCAGTAGGACACCAGTTGCTCCTGCGATATCGTCTCCGCTGCAGCGGACGTGTGGATCCCAACGAGCGCCACCAGCGTGACGCCACTCATCCAGGCCTTCATATCGTCCCCTGATAATCC
>NZ_JBFUJE010000146.1:0-8600 GCF_056401535.1 Luteibacter sp. P4_E6
CTGGTGATCCAGGTGCTACGAAGCAAACGCCAGCACCCTTGGCAATTGCTGCGCCAGACCGACGAGGACTATCCCAATTTTTCCCATCGGACGGTCGTCAACGCCTCCATGCGTAACGCGCTTACCCTCTGCACAGGGCTCGCGCCGGCGCAACTCAGGGCGCTACAGCTAGCTCAGCCGCTGACCGACCGTGCATTGTGGACGGGCCTGGGGTGGCCGGCGAACAGCACAGTGGCAGACCTTGCTGATACGGCAACGTTTCTGAAACTGACTGGTCTGAACCGCAAACGCCTTCGGCAGTTGCTTGCCGTCAACGGCGTCGCCAAGGCTCCGGACGCCGGTAGCTACACCTCGGTAACAGTCAGCACGGAGGGTAAACCCGACGGACAAGCCGATAGCAGCGCTTTCGGCGCGCGCTTCGTCAACGACGGCAGGACGCCGGCGCTAGGCCTCAGTGCAGACGAGAAGGCAGGAGGGGGCACACGCATCAAGAACCTCAGCACCGGGCATATCCATCGCATCGAAGCGATGCTCCGCCTGCATAACGGAACCGGTTTGCCCTTTGCGGCGCTCGATCGTCTTCTCCAGGCCATCTTCGGCGCCCAGCGCGTCGACGAGAATTTCCAGATCGACGTCCATGCCTTGCGCGCCCTGGGCCTCTACTGCCATCTCCGCGACAGCCGCCGGGTGGACCTGGACGCCTACGGAGCCGTCCTGCATGAAATATCCCCCTACGCCACCGGACGCGATACGTCTTACTACGACAAACTGTTTCGTCCCGGCGCTGGCTGCAGCGACCTTGCCGGTTCGGCTACACGACTCACCATGGACGGCGAGCCGTTCGTCAATGCCAGCAGCGATCCGACGATGCAGCGCCTTTGCGCCGGCTTGGCTATCGGTGTCGACACGCTCTCAGACATGCTCAGATGGGCGACCAAGGCGAGGAAGATCCTGGCCCCCGTCCGTAACCTGTCACTCATCTCCGCCTGCCACCGCATGGTCGTCGTGCCACGCTGGCTTGGCCTGAACGAAAAGGAAGGTCTGGCGCTGCTGCGTCTGTTCAAGCAGACGCACCCCGGCTTGTTTGCCCAGCTCGCCGGGGAGCCGAGGCTCTCCCGCGGGAACACCGACGAGACGCTCGATATCGTCGATGCGATCGTCACCCTGATCAACCTGTCCGACTGGCTTCGTCAGCTTCGTCAGCTTGGCGGGCGTGGTGGGAACCACCTCGACGCCACATCGCTCACCACGGCACTGAGCCATGAAACGATTCAGGCGACCGACCTGATTCGTCGCATTCCCGAGATGTCCCTCCTGGCGCATACCGCAACGAATAGCCGCCTGCAAGACGCCTTCCTCGAGATGCCCTTTGCAGAAGATGCCAAACGCCCCCCGACCGAAGTGCTGTCATCACTGATCGATAGCGGTGGCATGTTCAAGGACACCGTGTTCGACATGGACGGCGACACGCTGGACATGATGATTGACTCGGCGCTCGAGCCGTCGACGGATACCACCGATGTTGACCGGGTAACGATAAGAGAGAAGTTCGAGCGAACCAAGGTGCGCGTCGCGCAATGCCTCGCCCCGTTGCTCGAGGGCCAACGTGGCCTGCTAGGAGACGTCCTCAAGTCCTTGCTTCCCGACATCGCCGACCCGCTTCTGCGCGCCGCGCTGGCCCGGTGGGCTGGCGCCACGCCCACCGCGGTGGTGGGACTGCTACGGAACAGACACTCGCCCGAAGAAGGCGCCCTCGCGTGGGTGGGGACGCTAGCCCGGCAGGCGAAGCTAGCCTGCCTTCTGAACGTCGACGCGCCGACGATCGATGCGATCCGTTCACATCGCGAGCGCTTCGAYCTGCGCCCGTCCGATACCCAGAACCCTGGCTTGATTCTCGCTTATCGCCTCGCAGAATGGGACGCCACGATAAGCAACGTCGTCGCTCGCTCCGGCCTCGATCCAGAGCCAGCCCGCGACGAACTGCTCGCTTACCTGGCAACCGCCCGCGACACGACCAACGGCGATCCCACCGCGCGCCTGGCCACGCTCTTGCGCGTCGACATATCCTCCGTGGCGGCGGTCGCGGCTAACCTCGGCGACAAAACCGCAGGAAGCCTGACCACCAGCAGCCAAATCGGGTGGCTACTTCGCCTGCAGGCACTCGCCGAACGAACGACGATATCCGTCGGTGCGTTGCTCGCGCTCGCTCGTCTTGAACCGCAAAGTTCCACCGACGACGTGGAGGCTGCCGGTCAGCTGTTGCTCGCCACCTGCGAGGCCGCCGAGCGCGACGCCATCGTGGGAGCGCATAACAAAGCGTGGTGCGATGCCATGGTCGCCTGGACCCTACCGCGAGCGACCGACATAGACGGCCGGAAGTTCGCCAACACGAATGAACTTTCCACGTGGCTTCTGACCGATCTGGAGGTTGGCCCCGAACCCGAAACGACGCGACTGGCCGCCGCCATCGACAGCCTCCAGCTGTATATCCACCGTTTGCTCAGCGGTCTCGAGAAACACGTGAATCCTGACGCGGATATCAAACAAGAGAACCAGAAATGGAGTAGCTATCACTCCCGCTATGTCGACTGGCGGCGAGATAGAGACCGCCGGGCCTACCCGGAGAACTACATCCACCCGGCAAACCGCGAGCGCAAGACCAGCGCCTTCTTCGATCTGGAGACCCAACTGGCCCAGGGCCAGGCACGCCCCACCGACATCGACACCACGTTGCTGGCCTACCTCGCCGATTTCGAACAGGTCAGCAACACCCAGATTATCTCCGCCTATCACGACGGCACCGACCCATCCAAAGACGAACTTCACCTGATCGGCCGCAGGAATATCGAGCCTTACGACTATTTCTGGCAATCCGGTCGAATGGATGTCAAGGCGAACGACGAGCAGACCGGCATGCTCGCCTGGAGCGGCTGGAAGAAGATCGAACTGCCGATCAACGGCACGCTGACGCGCACCAAGATTGCCAAACGCTCCGTGAAGGAGCTCGAAGCAGCGTTGAAGACCAAGATCGAAGGTAGCGACCAGAAAGCCGCCCGTGCCGCGACAGCCGCACTGACCGTCGCCCGCTACGACGAGGACGATTCGCGGGACAGCATCGAGACCATTCGGCCGCTTATCATCGACGGTCGTAAATATATCGTCTGGGTGGAGCGAGACAGTACCGCACTCTCCTTCGACAACGAGACCACGGTCAGCCCGTACTACGCGTTACGCGTGTGCTACAGCTACCTGGACACCAACGGCAACTGGAGCGCGTCGAACACCCTGCTGACGCTGGATGGGCGGACTGAGGGTAAACGAACGAAGCCGGAAGGGTTGGCTTCCGAACCGGCGAAAGTAGTCAATCTGCCCGAAAGCAAGCTGTTCACCCGCAGCTTTCAGCCCGGCCTCATCGTCATGGAGAACCGCAAGGGCCAACGCGAGGCCGATCCCTATCTGGTGGCCATGCTGTTCGACAGCGCAAGTGGGGCGACACCGGAAGACACAAGCAAGTGGACAGCCGGAAAGGATTACTTCCTCGCCGTCCGTGACTTGCTCCTGATCGACGAGAAATTTCTGGACGGAGACAAAACCGGCAGCACGCTGGAGAAGCAACTCGTTCGCAACTGGTACAGCCTCTTCCGGGATCCGCGTGTGGTGCAGCATCCCTATATCGGCGCGAAGTACGAATTGAAGGCCCGGGACGGCGAACGTGCCACCGAGCCCGCAAAGGCCAGAATCGATGCGCTGAACGAAAAACTGCGAATGGGAAGCCAGCACAGTATCGGCCTAACCGCTGCACTCACGAGAGACGGAACACACATCGAGATCGCCGGTACTTTCGGCGGCGTATGGTCGCCGAAAGCGGGACCGCGAGGAGAGGTCAGAACCGTCGACGACATCGACCTTATCACCATCGATCACGTCATCGCTATCAACAAGTTCGTTGTATGGGAGGGAGGGACGAACCACGCCGCAGGCGAATCCGCAGTCGCCGAATGCGTTCTTCGGGCGTCCATCACGTCCGAATCGTGGGACAGCGAGAAAATCCAGTTCGAAAGCATCGACCTCAATATCCTAAAGAAGGAAGAGTTGAAGAGGTACCAGCGTAAGAACGAAGATATGTCGTCTCTCGTGATACGCATCATCGAGCACATGATGCCGACACTCGACGTGAAGGCAAAATCACTTCAGATAAAGACAACACTCTCCGATTTGATCGAGAAGAGAAAGTTACCAGCGCAGGTAAAAGCCTTCTGGGTAGAAGAATCCGAAACAACTTTCTTGACGTTCCAATCCCCGGGATTTACCGAGTTCGACATCCCCTGCGTGCTCAGCGGCGCCCTACTGGAGGAATGCCCCATCTCGATGAAGGCCGAACTCATCCGGGTCGGCAACACGCCATTTTCCGGCGAGACAGCGTCCGATGAAGCCGCCCTGGCGGATCTGAAAAAAAGATACCCGACCATTCCGTCGAAGGTGACAGAAACCCTGCACACGCTGGCAACGACGAACCGCGCCACCCTGCGCGCATGGCTACCGTCACTCACCGAGACCTGGCGCATCCCTGCGGGCAATTACTACAAGGCGCTGCGCAAGGAGAAGATTGAATTCGGCACCTCGAACGAACTCGCGCTCTCAGGCGCGTTACCGTTCCTGCAGGCCATGCATGCGACCCGCCGGCGAGAGCTGCATGACGCCTTCATCGATCTCCTGGTCGGTCAGTTGGGCGCCTCGCTTCCCGACACCACGCGCGCGGCATTGCCTGCCGAGATTCGCACCGCGCTTGTCCGCTTCGCCGCCAGCGAACAGCCCCGATATCGTGAACTCATGGCGGACCTGGAGAAACTCGTCGGTGGCAATAGCGCCGGTGTGGTTATCAAGACCGAGCTATGGGCTGCTCACACTCGCGGAACCAAGCGTATCGCGGCGAGCATTCCGGTGAATACCGACGAGACCGATTACACGTTTCGCCTGGTCCTCAGCGCTACGGACGATCCGACGACAAGTCCCCCCGGCGACGCTTACCAGGAGTGGATCCGTCTCACCGCGCCGCACACGCTCGCCAACCTCACCGAGGCGGACACCCTGACGGCGGACGACCGCGTACGCACCGCTCGTATCCGCCGCAACCGCGCGCAGGCGCAATACCTTGACCTCGACGAGTCCAACCTACCGCCGATTCGCCTGAACACCCTGTTCGGCAAGCAGCTCGTCGCCCGCGCGACGCGCTCGGTGGACGCCGCGCTGTCGATCGATGCGCAGACATTGCCCGAACCCGCGCTGCGTGCCGGCGGCAGTGGTGGATTCGTGGACTTCCGCGGTGCCAACGGCCTGTACTTCTGGGAACTGTTCTTTCACGTGCCCTGGCTGGTGGCCTGGAGCCTGCGCGAAAAAGGCCATTACGCGGAGGCATGGCACTGGTGCAGCCGCTATCTGTTCGATCCCTACCGAGGGAGCGCGAACGAAACGACGGCGCCGATCCCTTTCTGGAACTGCCTGCCGCTCATCTACCCCCTTGATGGGGCTCGCAACACGGGTGACGCACCGGAGTTGGCGGGTTACGCGAATGCCATTCACTTCCGTAAGGCCATCCACGCGTTCCTGGTCGACCTGTGGCGGAAGGAAGGCGACGAACAGTTCCGGCGGCTGACTCCCGACACCCTGCGTGACGCGAACCTTTGCTACCAGAAGGCGCTGCAGCTCATCGGCACGCTACAGGAACCCGCCGAAACGCGTCCCTGGACACCGATCAAGCTGGGCGTGGTTGCGCGTGACCTGTTCGTCCAGCCGGTCGATCAGGCATTGCTGCGTCGTCGCGCGCTGTTACTGGCCCGACTCGAGAATCTCCGCCATGGGCGCACCATCGACGGTGTGCTCATTCCCTATCTGGGTTACGGCGACGAAGATGCGGAAGACGGATGGAGTGGCGGTCGTCGCGGATCGGCGAGTGGCCTGCGCTTACTATCGCTCCACACCATGCCGGCTTACCGCTTTCGTGACGTGATAACCATGGCGCTGTCTGCGGTGGAACGCCTTACCGATCTGGGCAGATACCTGTTCCGAATCTATGAACATGAAGCCGATAACGCGCTGGAAGTGGAACAGCTGAAGAACCTGGTGGCGCTTGCCGATTTCGATATATCGCTGAAGCGACGGGCGGTCGAAACCGCCAGACGCGAACGCAACACCCTGCAGTTGAGCCAACAGGCCATAGAGACGCGGATTCAGTATCTGACGGGGCAGCTTGCGTTCACCCGCAGCGCGATCGAGATCGCCGGCACGACGACGGCGGCTGCTGGTGTCGCCCTGCAGCTCGCGCGCTTGCCGACCTTCGCTACAGAAGGCGTGCTGGCATCGTTACCGAATATCTTCGGCTTGTCCTTCGGTGGTAGCGAGCCCGAGGGAGCACCCCAGGCGATCGGCGATGCGCTAGACGCCGCCTCCGAAGCCAGCCGCCTGCTTGCCGAAGACCTCCGGGTCGAAGCAGCCTACGAACGCCGTAACCAGGAGTGGACGCACGAAAAGGCTCAGGCTGAACACGACCTCGCCATCCTCGCCTCGCAGATGGAGGAACAGACCTCTCGCGCAGATTCGGCGACGATCGAACTCAACGAAGCGATCATGCGACGCAATGCGTTGCGTAGCGAATTCGAGGTGCAAACCACGGGGTTCGCCACCGCATCCACCTACACCTGGATGCTGGGTCGCCTCGGCGAGCTGTTCGCCTCGACCTACCAGTCCGTCTTCGACCTCTGTCTGGATGCTCAGGCCAGCTATCGTCTTGAGACCGGCGACTTCGATAGCCGGCACATACGGCTCACCGCATGGGAAGGCGCACAGCGCGGCATGTTCGCCGGCGAGGCTCTGCAGAACGATCTTCACGTCATGCAGGGCGCCTTCCTACGGCGCCACGTGCGGCGCCTGGGCATTCACAAGACGATTTCGCTCAAGACCCTGTTGGGCGATGAGAAATGGAACGCCGCACTGGTCACAGGAAAGCTATCTTTCGATTTGACCGAAGCGTTATTCGACAAGGACTTTCCCGGTCACTACCTTCGCCAGATACGATACCTCGCGGTCGTGTTGGTGCCGGCGGAGGGTAGCCCCAAGGTGCCCACTCCGAAGCTGAACGCCGATACGGAGATCCGCGCCGTACTCACGCAAACGTCCAGCGCGCTTCTGTATCGAGCCGATCCCATGGGCGTGGAATCGCTTTACGACCCAACCAAAGGTAGTGCGGAAGCCGTCCTGCGCGACCTGCGTGGCGACCAGCAGATGGTGCTCTCGCACGCGTCGCCCCGACCGGGCGCCGACCCACTGGAAACCATCGCGCTGCGCAACGAATTCGCGGATGGACGCTACGGCTTGTTCGAAGGTGCCGGCGCCGTCTCGTCCTGGAAGCTCGATCTTCTTGACGACACGACCCTCCGCGGCCAGATCGCCGATATAGAAATTCATCTCGACTACTCCGCAGCCTGGGGTGGCATCGAGTTCAAGGAGAAAGTGGACGGCTTGCTCGCGTCACTACCTGGCAAGGACACAGGGGACGTGTCACCCCCCGCTCAGACCGGTAAAGAAGACCTTCCAACCGACGTTCCTGTCGACGCCACCGTCTACCCGACCCCGCGTGCGCTGGACGCTCGTGGCCTGAACGCCGTTGACCGACGCGACGTTCCCAACGGTGCGGCCCTTACGATCGCGCCCTGGCCCTCTATTCGTAACGGCCAGCGGATCTGGCTACAGTGTTTGGGAACACGAGCGGATGGCACCTCCGTGCCCCGCTCGCTGCGAGCATCCAGCAAACCCGTCACTCTTGACGAGGTGTTGCAAGGCATCGAGGCAACCATCCCACATGACTATCTGGAAGAGCTCGGTGACTACGCGCAGGTAAGGGTCGTATTCAAGGCGTCACTCGACGGAAGCGGTGCATCGAGCACAGCGACCACGTTTCCGGAACTCATGCTCGATATCCCGAAGTGCTCCACATTGCGCGTGAAGATGGATGAGGTATCCGAACTGGAATCCCCTCCCGATCCTTCGTTGCCATGCGACTACGCCTACGTCGCGATGTCCGCCGAGGAAGGGTCCACGTCGCTCTCGTTGAACGGGACTGCAGACTTTCTGAACGTCCAGGTCGTGGACACCAACGGAGAGAAGCAGATCATCCGTTGTCAGCTGCGTCGCCGGGTGTTTCAAAGCGATGGATTCGGTAAGGACACCTATTGGGACCAACCCTCGGAGGCGGAGGGCCGGGACCACCAGAATTCCACAAGACTGCGCGCCGTCGTCAGGGCCGAACACAACCCGGACCTGCCGTTCGGTACGTATCGGGGACGTACCACGGTCCATCTCATGAGCTGGGCCGTGCCGGGGATGCGAGCGAGGGTGCGGGAGTCCATTCGGCTCGAGGTGAACTGCACGTACGCGGCTCCGGCCACACCGCCGACTCCGACGCCGAAACCCGCACCCTCTTCGGCTCCAGCCCCAAAACCGGCTGTGGCACCGAAACCCACACCCTCTCCGGTTCCAACCCCAAAACCGGCTGTGGCACCGAAGCCCGCTCCCGTTGCCGACCCAAAGCCGCCACCGTCTGGCAG
>NZ_JBFUJE010000147.1:0-8599 GCF_056401535.1 Luteibacter sp. P4_E6
CAATCGGCCTCGGCCATCTCCAGCACCGGGGCGAGCGTCCTGGCGCCCGCAGCGACGGGCAGCGGCACGGCGGGGCCCTTGTTGTCCTGCCGGAAGGGCCAGCGTTCGAGCTTTCCGGTGGTGGGACATCCGTGGTGGAGACAGGCGTGGGAGATCAGATCGGCGGGGACTTTCGGCGTTCCCGCGCGTTTGAGGTAACCCGGCGACGCCACCAGAACCAGGTGATACAAACCCAGCCGCCTCGACATCAGGCGTGAGTCCACGCCCTCACCCGTGCGGATGGCCACGTCGAAACCTTCGTTGACGATGTCGACCAGGCGGTCGCTGTAGTCGAGATCGAGCTCGATCTCGGGGTACTTCGCCATGAAACCCGCCAGCGTCGGCGCGAAAAGGCCACCGAGGATAGGCAGGCTGACACGCAGCTTGCCGCGTGGCGTGGCCCGGTTGCCAGCCAACTCACGCTCCACATCGCCGATTTCCTGGAGGATGCGCCGGCAGCTCTCCAGAAGCATCTCGCCTTCCGGGGTCAGCGAGATGCTCCGTGTGCTGCGATGGAACAGGCGCACACCCAGGTGCGCCTCGAGGCGGGCAATGGTCTTGCCTATGGCCGACGAGGACAACCCGAGGATGCGGCCAGCCTGCGTGAAGCTGCGCGTTTCTGCAGCGTGGACGAAGGTGGCGAGGGAGCTCAGGCTGTCCAAGGCGGGCGCCTCATCCGGGTAGGAAGGCTACATCGTGCTGCCTTCCGCCCTTTCAAGGCAATCTCAGGCCATCGCCGCCTCGGCATGCGCCGGATAGTCCGTGTAACCGGCGGCGGTACCGCCATAGAACGTATCGCGGTCATAGGGAGCCAGCGGGGCACCGTCGGCGATGCGCGCCGGCAGGTCCGGATTGGAGATGAAGAAGCGACCGAAGGCGACCAGATCCGCGCTGCCTTCGGCGAGGATCGCCTCGGCGGATTCCGGCGTGAAGCCACCGGCAGCGATCAGCGGGCCGTGGAAGAACTGGCGCAGCAGGCGCGACGCCACCGGGTTCTGGTCCTTCGATGCATCTTCCGCATTGCCGAGCACGCGCGGCTCGATAAGGTGCAGATAGGCCAGGTTGAGCTTGTCGAGCTCGGCGGCGACGTACGTGAACAGCGCTTCCGGGTTCGAATCCTTCATGGCGCCGAAGCTGCCACTCGGCCCCAGGCGCACCGCGACGCGGTCACTGCCCCAGACCGAGATAGCGGCCTTCGTGATGTCGAGCAGGAAGCGGGCGCGCTTTTCGATGCTGCCACCGTAGCTGTCCGTGCGCTTGTTCGAACCGTCCTGCAGGAACTGGTCGATCAGGTAGCCGTTSGCGCCGTGRATYTCGAYRCCGTCGAAGCCAGCCTCTTTGCCACGGACAGCGGCGAGGCGGAACTGCTCCACCATATCGACCACCTCGGCTTCGCTCAGCGCACGATGCGGCGAGCTCGGTACCCAGCCATTGGCGGTATAGGCGACGCCTTCATAGGCTACTTCGGACGGAGCGACGGGCGCACCGCCATCCGGCTGCATGTCGGAGTGCGACTGGCGGCCCGCGTGGAACAGCTGAAGGAAGATCAAGCCACCCTTGGCGTGCACGGCGTCGGTGACGCGCTTCCATCCCGGGATCTGCTCGTCGGCATAGATGCCAGGCGAGCCGAGGTAGCCGCCGCCGTTCGGCGCGACCACGGTCGCCTCCGACACGATATAGCCGCCCCAGGAAGCACGCTGGCGGTAGTACTCGACCATCAGGTCGCCCGGGTTGTCGCCCGGCTGCTCGGAGCGCATGCGGGTCAGGGGCGCCATGACCACGCGGTGGTCGAGTCGGATAGCGCCAAGGGAGATCGGTTCAAGGAGTTTGCGGGTCATGGAAGTCGGCCGGTAGTGGGAAGGAGAGACCGCGGAAACATCCGCGCTTCGCCATCAGTTGGGCCCTCCCTTCGCCAGGCAGTAGCCCGGCGGGATTCCAGACAGTGCGGCCGTGGATTCCGCAATGACCACTACCGCGTAAGCGACGCGATCAGGGGCTCTGCCGGTCGTTCTCGGCAGAGATCTCCTGCATGTCGAGGTCGCGTTCGAAGTAGTGCAGGAGTTCGTCGTGGATCTGCCCCGAGCGGTGTAACCGGAGCAGTTCCACGCGGCCCGCCGCGAGCGCGGCGAGGATCACGTCGTAGTGAGCTTCGCGTCCGCCGGTGAAATCCTGCGGGGCAACGGCATAGCGTTCGGCCACCGTCACGCGATACGTGTACTGCTCGAGCAGACGAGGATGGACAAGGTGCCCTTCGCTGTCGTACGCATGCGCCTTGACCGCCTCCAGTTGCGCGAGGTCGATCAGCCTGTTTGCCTGACCCTCATTGAGGTGCACGGTGTCGACATGCACGGCGCTATCGAGTTTCAGCCAGCGAATAACCGGGGCGATCGTGCCGCCCTGCACCACCACCGTCACCAGGATGACCGCGAAGGCGGCGGCGAGCGTCAGGTCGCGCCCGGGCATCTGTTCGGGCAAGGACAGCGCGATAGCCAGTGTCACCACGCCACGCATGCCGGCCCAGCTGAGCAGGAACGAGGCCGACGGTGATGCCGGGGCAACCTTCTTGCCGACGAGACGCGCCAGCGGCCGGCGCAGGTAATCGGTGGCGTAAACCCATAAGAAGCGAGAAAGAATCACGGCGGCGAGGACGGCCAGGATCGGTGCGCCGAGAGCGTCCAGCGCGCTGCCGATGCCGCCGAGGCGCTCGACCACGCCGCGCAGCGAAAAGCCGATGAGAATGAACACCAGGGCTTCAAGCAGGAAGATCATCACGGCCCAGAACGCCGTGGCGCGCATGCGTACGTTGGCCGAAAAGATGTCGTGCTGGTACCAGCCCAGCAGGATGCCGGTCGTCACCACCGACAGCACGCCGGAAACATGCAGGCTTTCACCACCGATATACGCCGCCCAGGGCGACAGGCACGCGGCGGTGATCGCCAGGTAGACATGCGTGATGCGACGGACGACCTGGACCGCGATAAAGCCCACCACGGCACCGACGACCACGCCGCCCGCCGCCAGGCCCACGAAACTGAGCGCGGCCTGTTGTGCACTGAAGGMGCCGGTCAGCGCAGCGGCGACGGCGAACCGAAACAGCACGAGCCCCGTCGCATCGTTGAGCAGGCTCTCACCCTCGAGCAGGACCATGAGCCGCCGCGGCAGGCGCACTTTGCCGAGCACGGCTTTCGCGGCCACGGCGTCCGGCGGCGACACGACGGCACCCAGTGCGAAACAGGCCGCCCAGGGCAGTGAAGGCACGACCCAGTGCACGGTGGCACCCACGGCAAGCGTCGTGAAAACGACGGCACCGATGGCAAGCCAGAGGATGCCACCCAGGTACTTACGGAAGTCCGACCAGACCGTGTAATACGCCCCGTCCTGAAGCAGCGGCGGCAGGAAGACGATCAACACCAACTCCGGGTCGAAGGTCACTGGCGGGATACCGGGAAGGAACGCGATACCGATCCCACCCGCCAGGAGCGCTGCCGCCGAAGGCAGCCGAAAACGCCGTGCGATCAGCTCGAGCGCAAGGATCGCGACCAGAAGCAAAAGCACGAACTTGAACGTTTCTGTCGACGACATGATGACCCCTGCGAAAGCGGGACAGCCCGCAGCATCCCAAGCATAGACGAGGAGGACTATCCTTTGCGGATGGACCGTATCGAAGCTATGAAGGTGTTCGTTGCAGCGCTGGACGAGGGCAGCCTTGCGGGTGCCGGCCGGCGACTTTCGCGATCGCCGGCGGCGGTGAGCCGGGCCATCGCCTTCCTCGAACATCACGTCGGTGCCGAGCTGCTTCATCGCACCACCCGGTCGATCCGGCTAAGTGAAGCCGGCGAACGCTATGCCGCCGCCTGCCGTCGCGTCCTGGCCGAACTGGATGAGGCCGACCTCAGCGTGGCGGGCGAGCGGGCGTCGCCGCGTGGCACGCTTACCATCACCGCGCCGCCGGTCAGCGGCGAGGACATCCTCCGCCCCGTGGTGGACGCCTATCTCGAAGCCTATCCGGACGTATCGATCGACTTCAGGCTGCTCGATCGCCACGCCAATCTCGTCGACGAAGGCATCGACATCGCCATGCGCGTGGGCGAGCTGCAGGATTCATCGATGGTCGCCACCCGGGTCGGCGGCGACGTGAAACGCGTGGTCGTGGCGTCGCCGACCTACCTCGATGCTCACCCCCCCATCCATGAGCCTGGCGATCTTCTCCAGCAGCGCATCATCACCACCACGCACTTCGGCCACGACACCTGGGTGTTTCCGCCCGCACCGGGCAGCTCCGTCCCTCGCTCGATCCGCTTCAAGCCACGGCTCGTCGTGAACAGCGTGCGCGCCGCCATGGCCTCGGCTGTGGCGAACCATGGGGTAACGCGCCTGTACACCTATCACGTGGCCGACCGCGTCCAGGATGGCTCCCTCCGCCTGGTGCTGCGTCACGCCGAGTCGGCCGGATTACCCGTGCACCTCATCACGCCTAACGGGCGTCTGGCCGTCCCGAAGGTCCGCAGCTTCGTCGACTTCGCGGTACCGCTGTTACGCACGGAGTTCGCACGCCTGATGGCCGAGGCGGAGGCCCTGGGCGGCCGTTGAGGCCTCAGCGCTGCGCGGCGGCAACGTCCGTCAGCAGGCGTACGTAGCCCTGCGGGTCCTGCGAGCCTGAAAAGAACGGCTTGTCGTCCATGAAGTAGTTGGGCACGCTGGTCACCCCCGCCCGCTGTACGGCCGCCTCGCGTTGACGTACTTCGGCATGCAGGGGCGTCGAGCGTGCCACTGCCTGCGGCGCCATGCCGGCACCGGTCGCGAGCGTCTCGAGCACACCGTGGTCGCTAAGGTCCTGGCCCTCGGTGAAGTACGCGGTGAACATCGCATCGGCAAGGCGTGTCTGCAGGGACGAACCGCCCTCCTTCCAGGCGAGTCGGAGCAACGAGTGCGCGGCCAGGGTATGCGAGGTGCGCGTCTGCTTGTCGTAGTTGAAGACAGCGCCAAGCGGACGGCYGGCCGCGACCGCGCGCGCGTCCATGGCCAGTGCATTCTCCCAGCTTCCGAAACGGGCGCTGCGGAAGGCACGCCGATCCATGCCGTCCGGCGGCAGGGTCGGATTGAGTTCGAACGGGATCCATTCCAGCTCGACGTCGATGCCCTGCCCGGCAAGTGTCGCGATGGCCTTGTCCAGGCTGCGCTTGCCAATGAAGCACCAGGGGCAGATCACATCGGCGACGACCTGGAGTTTGAGTACGGTGGTGTCTTGCGCTTGCATGGGGGGTTCCCGATAGTCTCGTTGCGAGCAGGGCCGCGCGCTCGCGTTGCTCCGCGGACGCGCGGCCCCGTGGTGAGCGATCAGCGACCGGCGTTCTGGCCACCGTCGACGTAAAGCACTTCACCCGTGGCGAAGCTGGCACCTTCCAGGTACAGCACCGCATCGGTGATGTCGCTGATCTCGCCGATGCGCTTCATCGGATTGAAGGCAGCGAGGGTCGCGAACGTTTCCGGCGAATGGATCGGGGTCTTGATGAAACCAGGGGACACCGCGTTGATGCGGATGCCTTTCTCGCCGTATTCCACGGCCAGTTCTTTGGTCACCGAGGTGAGGCCACCCTTGGTCAAATTGGCGAGCGCCGTCGGGACGCCCGCGATAGCCTGGTTCACGAACGTCGTGGTGATGCTGACGACGTGACCGCTACCCTGCTTTTCCATCTGCGCAATGGCACGCTGGGTGATGTGGAAGAAACCGGCCAGGTTGGTCGAGATCATCGCGGCGAAGTCGTCCGTCGTGTACTCGGTGAACGGCTTGGCGATGAAGATGCCCGCATTGTTCACCAGGGTGTCGATGCGACCGAACTTCGCCATCGCTTCACGCACGACGCGCTCGGCCGTGGCGGCCTCACCGATGTCGCCGGCGACAGCAAGCACGTCCGGGTCACTACCCTGGACGATGGAACGCGACGTCGCGACGACGCGGAAGCCCTTGGCGCGATAGGCCTTGACGAGGCCTTCGCCGATACCCTGCGAACCGCCGGTGATGATGGCGACTTTCTGTTCGTTGCTCATGTCGATCTCCTCATGGGTACGGCTCACCGTTGAGCCGATGGAACCCAAGTTGGGGATCAAGAGGAACGTGCTGAATGGCCGGCCGCAGGCAGTGACTGTTCCGCTGCGCGCAATAATGCCTGTCTACGTTCGTTACTTGCCCGGATCGGTCGCTCCGAGCTCGCCGGTGTAGTGGGCCAGCCTTGTCTCCACGTCCGGCGTCTTCTGCAGGCCCTCCTTCATCAACTGGCCGATCTTCGCCTGCGCCTGCGGACGCTGTACCGAGGTGATGAAGGCTGCCCAGCCCGCACCGATCTCGTTGTCGGGCGGCAGCGAAGGGCCGTTGACCAGTTGCTTGATATCGGCGATAGCCTGCTTGTCGAATCCGGCGATGCGGCGCGCCAACGCGTCCACGAAGCCATCCAGCTCGGCATCGGGTAGCGAACGGTTGACGTAGCCATAACGCTCGGCAATATCGCCGTTGATGTCGTCACCGGTGAGCAGGACTTCCAGCGCACGGCCACGCCCCATCAGACGCGGTAAGCGCGCCATCGGGCCACCACCGGGTACCAGCGCGGCGCCGACTTCCCATTGCGACAGGATCGCCTTTTCGCGGCTGGCAAAGCGCATATCGCTGGCCAGTGACAGCTCACTTCCCAYACCCGTGGCACGCCCGCGAATCGAAACGATCGACACCACGGGCGCCTTGCTCAGGCGGACGAGCATGTCCGGTAGCGGGGGCAACCCGGTCGGCCCGGGGGGAAGACCGGTGGTCTTCTCCAGCGCTGGCACGAAGTCGTAATGGGTGAGGAAGAATCCCGGCACATCGCTGTCGAACACCACCACACGAAGATCAGGATCCTTCTCGATCGCGGTGATCACTTCATTGAGCTGCGGAATCGTTTCCGGCCCGAAGATGTTGAACGGTGGATTGTGCAAGGTCACCCGCCAGTACGCGGGCGAGATCTGCCGGACCTTGATCTCCTGTTTGACCGGAGCGGCGCCGTGGTCGGCTGCGGCACCTTCCGCGGCGAAAGCAGAGCCCGTGACGGCCGCCAGCAGCATCGCCCCGGCCATGAGACATGTTTTCATGAGGTCACCTCGGTTTGCGTTTTCGTGTCACGCAACAGTAAGTCCGCCGTGACCTGCAGATATAACTTGCAGCGGGTCGAACTTTATTGTCGCTTCGCGTCATGGCACTGGCCAATCGACAGATAGGAAACGATCAAGTCGGTGCGTATAACCGGAGAGGATTGCCAACACTGGAGGACGATCGATGCGCTTACTCGCCGTTGTACCCATTGCGCTATTGGTTTTCGTCGCCCTTCCCGTTCATGCCGCATGGCACGCCGCGAATCCGGCAGTTGCGGAAGCCGTGAAGAACCCACGGATCGCCGCTGTGCTCGATGCGACCACACGCATGGACAAAGCGATCCTGGCTCATGACGTCTCTGCTTTCGGTAACACCTTCACCGACGACGCTGTCGTCAATAATCCTTTCAACATGATTGCGAGAAAAGCCGACGCTGTTAACAACCTGCGAACGCGGATGATCGATTACACGTCCCTGGACCGATCGATCGAGTACGCCGCAACCAGGGGTGCCCATGACGTGATCCTGATGGGCGAGGAAACGCTGACGCCCGTCGGCAAAGCGCGCTTTGCCGGCAAGACCGTTCATCGACGGACCACCGAAATCTGGACTGACGAAAGTGGCCAATGGAAACTGGCGATCCGCCAGGCGACCATTTATTCCGCAGAATGACGCATGCGTTCTAGAATCCCAGCACTTCCATGGGAGATTCCAGACGCATGACTGACCCGACCTTAGACGAACTCGCCCGCGAAGAAGCCGCGCTGCAGTTCGACGGCTTCAGCCTGGACACCGCCTGGACCATCGGAAACGCGTTGCGCGAAGGCGCGCTCGCGCGCTCGGGCGCCGTGGCTATCGAGATCGCCCTGCGCGACCGCCCGCTGTTCTATACGACAACACCGGGCGCCGACACGTCCAACGGCAACTGGATCCGCCGCAAGCGCAACACCGTGCTCGCGCTCGGTACGAGCACCCTTGTCGTCGGCATGAAGCTGGCGAAGGCTGGCCAGACCCTCGAAGAACGCTACGGACTTGCCCCGGCGGAGCATGCCTCCGATGGCGGCGGCTTCCCGCTACGGCTGCGCGCCTTGGGTGTCATTGGCGCGATCACCGTATCCGGCATGCCCTCGCTGGAGGATCACCGCCTGGTTACGGACGTACTTCGCGCGTTCCTGCCGCGCTGATCGGCGCCAACTCGGGCACGTGACTCATTACGTGCTCGGCGATGGCCGCGATGGTGAGGCTCGGATTGACGCCGAGGTTGGCTGAGAGCACGGACCCGTCGCACACATAGAGGTTGCGGTAGCCATGGATGCGGCCGCGGCTGTCGCACACCCCCGTACCCGCACCCCGGCCCATCACGGCACCGCCCAGGCAATGGGCCGTCATCGGGATATCGAGGAAGATTTCTGACAGTGAGGTCATCGCTACCCCGCCGGT
>NZ_JBFUJE010000148.1:0-8579 GCF_056401535.1 Luteibacter sp. P4_E6
GCCTTATCCCTGGTCTCATGGGCCACGCTCGCCGCGGACCAGACTGCCAGAAGAACGCACGCCATCCATAGCAGTGACCTGCTTCCCTTGCCGTTCATCGCCACTCCCCTTTACCGCCGCAGCCGGGTCAGGCTGCATGGAACGCTTCCTGGCGGAGAATCTTTCACCGCGTCCGTACAGGGTGCGTGAACGGGCGAATTCCTTGCCTTGTCGCTAGCACCCATCGCCGCTGAAGCGGCTCCTACAGAAGAGACATGCGGCTCTTAGGACTGCGCCCGAGATCACGCCGGCGCAGCCACTGAACACTACTGTCGCCGGCAGTGAGAGCGAGCCGCTCCACTGCTCCGGTGGTCCGAAAGCCTCGAACATCACGATCCCCAGTATGGCCACGGACAGAAACGTCACCAGCCAAAGCGCGTACGCCAATAAGTCGGTGAGCGAGCTGTACTTGAGGAACCCGACGAAGCTCAATGCGAAGACGACTGCCCCGACGGCGGGCGCCGATCGGAAGCCATCGTGCCCGACGCAGACCAACAGTGCGCCCCCGTCATACGACGATACACAACGCAACAGCACGGGGACCACGGCGAACATCAGCGCGGTCCAGGGCGCCGGGTAGCGCCTCACCAGGGCAGCCGAGACGGCCGCGATCATCGATTTCTTCCAGATCATGGGCCGGAAGACTAGGGGTCCCCCGCAGCATCGGATATCGGATCATTCTGAAAAATGTGTCCGATTGCACGATGGAATTGTCTAACAGGCAGGCGATCCCCTAGCATCCCGACCATGTCCCGCACCCTTCCCACGCTGCTTCAGCGCCTGCGCCGCCACAAAGGGGGCTGGTTGCTATTGATCGCGGCGCTGATGATCAAGATCGCGGCGGGAACCGTGTGCGTGCTGGACGGCCCCCGTGTGGCATCCAACGTGCCGCCCGGCGATCACACAACGATCGAGAGCGTGGTCGCAGCGGCGACGTCGTCTGCGGACGAGGGTGACACATGCCTGCTCGGTGAAGCTGGCGGCTGCCACTGTGCCTGTGCGCACGCGACGGCGTTGCCGGCGACCCTGCCTGTTCTGGCCGCTGTCATCGGCTTGCCCGCCGTCGTCAGCCATCTACCGGCGGCGCCGAGGCTGCTGTTCAATCGTTCGCCGCTACGGCCTCCTATCGCCTGAAACCCTCGTCTCCGACGCTCGCCCGATAAATCGGGTGCGTCGATCGTTGCTGGTTTTCAGGAGATTTCCCCATGTTCTTGTTGCGTGCAGCGCCCTGGGGCGCCGTGTGCGTGTTCCTTGCCGCCACTGTTTCCGCTTCTCCTTATGCGGAGGACCCAGCGCCAGTCCTCCTCGCGCCTCCCGCGCTGCAATCCGCGGTCCATGACCTGTGGGCCAACAGCCCGCAGGTGCAGCTTGCCGACGCGGCCCTGCGCGCCGCTCAGGCACGTGCTCGCGCCGCCGCCCAACCGCTCTACAACCCCTCGGTGCAACTGGAGGGCGAGAACGCCGACGTCGATCGCCGTACGGTCGGTGCGAGCCTGGCGCTGGACCTCTCCGGCAAACGCCGGGCCCGGACCATCGAGAGCGATGCGGACGTGCGGGCGCGGCAGGCAGCCTACACACTCGCGCGTCGTGATATCGCCGCGGACTGGTTGAAGGCCTGGGCCGGCGCGATGCTGGCGCGGGAACAAACCGAACTGGGTCGCCGACGCCTGGCCCTGATGGGACGTTTCGACGAGCTCGCCGCCCAGCGTCTGAAGGTGGGCGACATCAGCAGTTCCGAACGCGACCTGGCGGCCCTGGCCCTCGGCGAGGCGCAGATCCAACAGGCGTCCCTGGCGGGCCAGGAGGCTGCGTCTGTGGCGGCCCTGGCCACGGTCGGCGGGGACGCAGGGGACGCGCTGCCCGGACTGCCTCCGGCCCTGCCGCCGAGCGCCGGGCTAGTCGTTCCTGTGGCGCTGACCGACCGCCCGGAGTGGCTTCAGGCACAAGCGGATCAGGACCGTGCCGAGGCCGGCGTCGTGGTCGCCCAGCGCGCGCAGCGGCCCGATCCGACGGTGAGCCTGACCGGCGGGCATGTGCGAAGCGGCACGCGCACCGATCGTGTCGTCGGCGTCAGCCTTTCCATTCCGATTCCGATATTGAACACCGGTCGTGCCGAGATCGCCGCCGCACAAGCTGACGCCGACGCGGCTTTCGCCTCACGACGGGCGACCACGCTGCGCTCGAACRCCGGCCTCACGCAGGCCCAGGCCACCTACACCGCCCTGCGTGGCGCGGCGGAATCGTTCCGGCAAAGCCGCGCCAACGCCTTCGACGAACGCATCCAGACCCTCGAGAAGTTGTGGCAAGCCAGCGAGATCGGCACCTCGGACTACCTCGTGCAACTCAAACAGAGCCTCGATACGGCGCTCTCCGGCCGCGCGCTGGAAAGCCAGACCTGGCAGGCCTGGTTCGATTACCTCGCCGCCTCCGGTCGTCTGACCGAATGGATCGACGGACCCTTCAAGGACACTTCCCGATGACGACGCCACTGCTCCGTTCTACCGTCCTGAGCCTCTCGCTTACCGTGTTGCTCGGCGGTCTGTCCCTTGCCGCATGCGCGGAAGATGCCCGTGCGACGGCCGCCGATGAGCCTGCGGCGAGCAACCCTCTCGTCCTCGATGCCGCCGCGATCAAGACCGCCGGCATCGTCGTCGACACCCTTACCTTCCGCACCGTGTCCGACCAGTTCAAGGCACCCGGCGAGGTCAAAGTCGACGCCTACAACACCGTACTGGTCTCGCCCCGGGTCGCGTCCCAGGTCGTCGCCCGCAAAGCGAGGCTGGGCGACATCGTCACTGCCGGCGCACCGCTCGTCGTGCTGTCCAGCGTCGAGGTGGCCGAGACACAAGGCCAGCTCATCGTAGCCAGCCAGGATTGGCAGCGCGTGGCCGCACTCGGCGCACAGGCGGTCTCGGCGCGTCGCTATAACGAAGCCCTGGTGCAGCGCGACCAGGCCAAGGCAAAGCTCAGGGCATATGGCTTATCCGAGGGGCAGATCGCCCATCTGATCAAGCGAGGCTCGTCCGCAGCGGACGGTAGCTTCGAGTTGCTCGCCCCGCGTGCCGGACGCGTGACGACCGATGCGTTCCTGGTCGGTGAACGGATCGAACCTGGCCGTCCTTTGTTCACCCTGGTCACCGAGTCGTCCGTGTGGGTCGAGGCGCGCCTGTCCCCTGCCGCCGCCGAACAGGTGAAGGAAGGCGATACGGTAACGATCGTCGCGCACGGCAGCGAACTACCCGGCAAGGTCGTGCAGCGATCGCACCAGACGGATGAAAAAACCCGCACCGTCGATGTCCGCATCCAGGTGGCCAACGAGAAGGACGTGCTGCACCCAGGGGAGCTGGTGGAGAGCCGCATCGCCATCACCTCGAACACGCGGCAGCTGGCTGTGCCCGCCGAGGCCGTCGTGCTCTTGCAGAACCAGGCCACGGTCTTCGTCCGCGGCCAGAAGCCCGGCCAGTTTGAACCGGTCCCGGTGGAGGTGGGCGACACACGCGACGGCTGGACCGAAATCAAGCAGGGTCTCGCTGCAGGCGCGCCCTACGTGCGCAAAGGCGCGTTCGCGCTGAAGGCCCGTATCCTGCGTTCGCAGCTTGGAGAAGACTGATGCTCGAGCGTCTGGTCGAACTCTCCCTCAAATACAAAGTGCTGGTCCTGATCATCTTCGCGGTGATTGGCTTGGTCGGTTTTCAGGCCGTTCGCACCTTGCCGATCGATGCCTTCCCGGACGTCACGCCCGTGCAGGTGAACGTCTACACGGAGGCCTCGGGTCTCGCCGCCGAAGATGTCGAGCAGTTGCTGACGACTCCCGTGGAGTCGGCACTTGCCGGCCTGCCGAAGGTCGAAGAGATTCGCTCCGTCAGCCTTTTCGGTCTGTCCTACGTCTCTGTCTACTTCACCGATGACATGGACATCTACTTCGCTCGCCAGCTGGTCAACGAGCGTCTGCAGCAGGTCGGCGATCGCTTGCCGGCGGGCTATGGCAAGCCGGAGATGGGTCCCAATACCTCGGGCCTGGGACAGGTGTTCTGGTATACGGTCGAGCGCGCCGATGAAAAACTGAAGAACGCTCCTTCGGACATGGACCTGCGCACCTTGCAGGACTGGACTGTGCGGCTGATCCTGCGCACGGCACCCGGCGTGGACGATGTCACCTCCTGGGGCGGCCAGGAGAAGCAGTATCAGGTGCAGGTCGACCCGATGCGATTGATCGCACACAACCTTGGTTTCAAGGAAGTGATGCAGGCACTGGAAGCCAACAACGCCCAGGTCGGCGGCAACTTCATCGACGTGGGTCGTGAGCAGTACCTGGTTCGTGGCCTGGGCCTGGTCAGGAATGCCGCCGACATCGGCAATATCGTCCTGAAGACCGACGACGGCACACCCATCTACGTGCGCGACGTCGCCACCATCATCGAGGCGGGCGCCCCGCGTACCGGCGCGGTCACTCGCGATGGCAAGGAAGTCGTGATGGGCCAGGCGCTGGCCCGTATCGGCGAGAACGCCAAGAGCGTGGTCGATGCGGTGAAAGCCAAGCTGGACACGGTCAAGCAGTCGCTACCCGCCGGCACCACCATCAAACCCGTCTACGAGCGCACCGACCTGGTCAATGCGGCGGTCGGCACCGCGGTGCGGGCGCTGGTCGAGGGTTCGATCCTCGTCGCTATCGTCCTGTTCCTGTTCCTGGGCGAATTGCGCAGCGCCCTGATCGTCGTGGTGACCTTGCCACTGGCGATGCTGATCGCATTCATAGGCATGGAGAAGGCCGGGCTCTCAGCCAATCTCATGTCGCTGGCGGGCCTGGCGATCGGTATCGGCATGATGGTCGATGGCTCGGTGGTGATGGTCGAGAACGCCTTCCGCATCATGGCTGAGCGCAAAGCGCATGGCGGGCACGTCGACAGGACCGCGGCCGTGCTCGAGGCGGCCCGTGAAGTGGCAAGCCCGATCGCGTTCGCGATCGGCATCATCATCGTCGTCTTCCTGCCGTTGTTCAGCCTGCAGGGCCTGGAAGGCAAGATGTTCAAGCCGATGGCCTTCAATATCACCTTCGCCATGGCCGGCTCGTTGATTCTCGCCCTGACGCTGATCCCCGTGCTCGCGGCACTCATGCTCAAGCCGAAGGCGGAAAAGGACACCCGGTTGGTCGCGTATCTGAAACGCGGCTACGCCCGTGTACTGATCTGGTCGCTGAGCCACCGCAAGGCGGTGATCGGCATGGCCGTGGCAGCGCTGGTCGGCAGCCTGGCACTCTTTCCGTTTCTTGGTAAGGAGTTCATGCCCAACCTCCGGGAGGGGGCGATCATGTGGCGAATCACCTCGATTCCCTCCGCCTCACTCGAGGAATCGATCGATATCTCCAACCAGGTCGCGCAACGAATCAAGGCGACGTTCCCCGAAGTCGAAACGACCCTTTCCATGATCGGCCGCGCGGAGAAAGGCGAGACCGCCGACGTGAATTACATGGAGGTCTACACCCCGCTCAAGCCGAAGGACCAGTGGCGCGCAGGACAAACGCTGGAAAGCATCGAGGAAGCGATGCAGACCGAACTCACGGCTATCCTTCCGACCGCCGTGGTCAGCTATACGCAGCCGATTCAGATGCGCATCGAAGAGCTCATTTCCGGCGTGCGCGCGACCCTGGCATTGAAGCTCTACGGCAATGACCTGGCCGAACTGGATCGGCTGAGCGCGAGAATCAAGGACACCCTGGCCACCGTGCCCGGCGTCGCGGATCTGGGCCTGGAAGCGAACATCGGCAAACCGCAGATCCGCATCGAAATCGACCGTGATGCCCTGGCTCGATACGGCCTCAACGCGGACGACATCCTCACGGTGGTCCGTAACGGTATCGGTGGCGAACCCGTGGGTACCTTGCTCGACGGCGTCAAACGCTTCGATATCGCTGTTCGTCTGAACGACGCGAACAAAGCCTCATTGTCCGCCATCGAACGGATACCGGTCCGTACGCCTTCGGGCGCACTGGTTCAGCTGTCGCAGGTCGCCAGGGTCAGCACGGCCGAAGGCTACTCGTTCATCCGCCGCGAACAGCTGCAGCGGTACGCGGTGATCCAGATGGACGTGCGCGGCCGCGATATCGATGGCTTCGTCCAGGAGGCCAACGCCAAGTTGGCGCAGGCCGTGAAGCTGCCGACCGGCTATTACACCGAATGGGGCGGCGCCTTCGAGAACCAGCAGCGTGCGTTAAAGCGCCTTTCGATCATCGTGCCGGCGACGATCTTCTTCATCTTCGTCCTGCTCTACACCGCCTTCAATTCAGTGCGCTATGCGTTCCTGATCCTGGCCAACGTGCCCTTCGCCGTGATCGGGGGCATCGTCGGATTGTTCGTCACCGGGCAGTACCTCTCGGTGCCCTCTGCCATCGGCTTTATTGCCGTGTTCGGCGTAGCGATGTTGAACGGCATTGTCCTGGTGAGCTTCTTAAACGAGCAGCAGAAGGCGGGGTTGAGCGCGCGCGATGCGGTCATCCGGGGTACGGCACTGCGACTACGCCCCGTATTGATGACCGCCAGCGTGGCGATCCTTGGACTGGTGCCCATGTTGCTCTCGTCCGGCGTCGGGGCAGAAACGCAGCGACCGTTGGCGACAGTCGTCGTGGGCGGGCTGATCACCTCGACGTTACTCACGCTCGTCTTGCTTCCCCTACTCTACGACTGGATGGAGCAGCGCAGGGTCACACGAGCATCCCTTTCCTGACAGGAGCACACCCATGTCTTCCACATTCGATGATACTGAGGCCAACGGCGACGGCGATCTCACCGATCTGCTGGGCGAACTACGCGTCCTGCTACCGGCTTCGCAACTCCTATCGGGCTTCCTGATTGCCGTTCCGTTCGCGCCCGGCTTCGCCAGGCTGGTCGGGCACGAGCAACATATCTTTCTTGCGACCTTCGTCTTCTCGCTGATCAGCCTGGTCATGCTAAGCGGGCCGGCGATCCAGCATCGGCTGATCCGCCCACTGCGCGACCGCGAGCAGTTCAAGGTGATCGCGGGACGACAGATGCTGGCGGGCGCGGTGACGCTGGCTGTCGCCCTGGTGCTGGTCACCCAACTGGTGTTGTCTGCGGTGATGGGCGACACCTTGGGCAACATCGCGGCAGCAGCACTCGGGACGCTGATTGCGCTGATGTGGTGGGGCCTCCCCTGGTGGCTACGCGGTCGCGGGCACGTCTAGCTTGTGCACCCTCTGGATGCAAGGGCACGGACAGCGCGAACCTTCAATGACTTGCGTTCTACCCTGCCCTTTCTTCGTAGCGATCGACCTCGCCATGCACTTGAATCAGAGGCCACAGAAAGTGACGATCAAGCCACATCCCAGCCTGCGCAAAAGGAGAATGCCGTGGCAGACCGTGCTCCCTCATGGATACGTGAATCCTTCGAAAGCTTCGCCCCTGGCCTCATTATGAAAGATGAGATGCCGGGTACCTGGCTATCCATCCGCACCGATACACCTGGCGAGCATCGACTCACCGACCTCTACGCGGCTGTAAAGCCCCTGCCTTCCTATGGCGATGGTACCTACGTTTTGCTGAGTGGTCCGGGCTTCGTTTCCTTCAGACTGAACAAGCCGGTCGCGAGTATCTACTTCGGCATCTGGTCATCGAGTGGGAACGGCGGCGCTGTACACGCCCGGTATTTTGGTGCGAACGGCAAAACTCTCGAGGAAATCGACCACGACGTCGTGCAGACCGGTAGTTACGGCTACTACACCTATTCCGCCGACGTCATCGCCGGCGTGGAGATCTCACGGAACGGGGCCTCGCCCGACCGTGTCTGCATCGACAACTTCGCCACGTTTGACGACGATCAGCTGAAGACACTGAAGGCGCACAAAAGGACAAACCTGACGATCGAAGATCTTTCTCGCTAGCGTCGCGATCGTGGCTGTTTGCCGACGTCGCATTCACGATGCGCCAAGACGAAACGCGAAGCCGAAGTACCGATCCAGTGAGCGTTCCGGATGAAACGGAATGATGCAGGACCGTAGTGGATTCTCCCAGCGGTCCTGCAGTTCGTAGCCGAGCTTTGCGAGGCCACCGAGGAATTCCCGTTCCGCCGTGATCCGGTACGGACAACACGCCGTACCGATGTTCTGCACCGTGAAATACGACTCACGCATATGGATGGGCACGGAATTGAGCAGCAGAAACTTCGGCTTACGGGCCATCGCCGCGAGTGCATCCTCGAGCGAATAGCTCAGGTACTGCAGCGATCCGGCGGCAAACAGTACGTCGGCACCCGAGGCTGCCCCCACCTCATCGGCAAAATGCAGCCTTCGGGAGGGATCGTGCTGGGTCGCCCATTGCGCTCCGGATGCGTTCACTGCGGGCACGTCCATCACCGTCCAGTTCAGGCTCGACGGATAGGCCAGGTACTTCTGATAGGCGTAGTAGGCGATGCCGATATGTCCACCGATATCGAAGACACGATGTGCACCTTCGGCGAACCAACGGCCCAGCCAGTAGATCATCGGATAGTCGTTAATGAAGATCCGGCGGGTCCGCTCACGATACAAC
>NZ_JBFUJE010000149.1:0-8548 GCF_056401535.1 Luteibacter sp. P4_E6
TGTAGGAGCCGATTCATCGGCGAAAGGACGGTCGCTGCGCGCCCCATGTAACCAGCGGCTTGCGCCGCCTCACGCTTGCGGGAGCGTTGAGAGCCGCGAGGGGCAAGCCCCAAGGGCCAACCCGACCGTGACTCACCAGAAACGACGAGCGTGAGGCGGCAACGCCGCTGGAAACACAAGCCGCGCAGCGGCTATCCGCACCTACTGCTCCTGCGCAAGCGCCTCGTTGGCGCCGACAACGCTGACCAGCAGCTTGTCGATGCGGGCGCCGTCCATGTCCAGGACTTCGAAGCGGATCCCCTGCCAGACGAAGGACTCGCCGGCATGCGGGATGTGCCCGAAATTGGTCGTGACCATGCCTGCCGCGGTCCGGAAATCGTGTTCTTCCTCGTTAGGCAGGCGGTCGATCTGCAGCAGTTCGCGCAGATCTTCCGCGGGAAGGCTGCCGTCGACCAGCCAGCTGCCGTCCTCGCGGCGGACGATGGGGCCGTCGTGGGCGGTGTCCTCGGTGGAGGGTGCGGTGGCACCGACCACGGCGGACAGGAGGTCATTGAGCGTGACCAGGCCTTCGATGTCGCCGTACTCGTCCACGGCCAGTGCCAGCTGGGTGTCGGCGTCGCGGAAGGATTCGAGCAGATCGAGCGCGCGTGCGGTCGCCGGCACGAAAAGCGGACGGGCGAGGTGCTTGAACAGGTCCACCTCGCCTCGCTGCATCGAGCCGAACAGTGACTTCACCTCTACCGTGCCGACCACCTCGCTCTCGTCGCGGCGATAGACCGGGTAGCGCGAAAACGGCGTCTCGCGCAGCACCTCGAGGTTGTCTTCCAGCGGTGCATTCATGTCGAGCCACGCGATCTTCATCCGCGGGGTCATCACCGAGCCCACCGTACGATCGCCCAGGCGGAGGACGCGGTTGACCATGTTGCGTTCGTCGAGGTCGAGGATGCCCTGCTCGGCACTTTCGGCCACCAGTAGTCGGATCTCCTCTTCCGTGGCGGCGGAGGCGTCGCCGCGGCGCAGGCCGAGCACGTGCAGGATGCCGCTGGAGAGATGGTTGAGCAGCCAGACCATCGGCAGGGTGATCCGGGAGATCACCAGCATGGGCACGGCGATCTGCGAGGCGATGCGCTCGGGTGCGGTCAGTGCGGCACGCTTGGGGACCAGCTCGCCAATGACGATCTGAACCAGCGACATCAGCAGGAAGCCTAGCAGCCAGCCGATGATCTTCGCGTACGGCTCCAGCCAGGCCGGCTCGCCGTCATGGAGGAGGGCGGTGAACTGCGCGCCCAGCGTGTCGCCGGCCACGGCGCCGGTGACCAGGATGATCAGGGTCATGCCGACCTGCACGGTCGACAGGAACCGTTCCGGGGATTCGGCCAGGCGGAGCGCGGCCGCGGACCGGCGGCTGGTCCGTGCCATCTGCTTGAGGCGGCTCTTGCGTGAGGCAACGACGGACATCTCGGACAGCGCGAAGAACGCGTTGCCGAGGGAAAGGACGAGGACGAGCAGGATGTCGGAGAACATTGGGGGATATATATCAGACCGGGGGTGTTTGGGGATTGGGGGGAGCTGGCATCACCGCCTTGTTGGCTTTTCGCCGCTGAAGCGGCTCCCACATTTCCTTATCCGGTAACATTGCGGTCACAAATCCCCCAGGTTCCTCCAGGCGACCCCATGTTTTCACTCCAGACGATGTTCGGTAAGGGCGACAAGTTCTATGGCCTGCTCGAGGCGAGCGCGGAAGCCGCCCGCGAAAGCGCCAAGGCGATGCATGAGCTGGTTACCCAGGCCGACCGTAACCCCGTGATGGCCGCTTTCAGTACGGCCCGCGCCCRCGAGAAGGCCTTGCATGGCCAGATCGGCGAGGAACTGGTCAACACCTTCGTGACCGCCCTGGATCGTGAAGATATCGAGGCGCTGAACTCCGCGCTGTACAAAATTCCGAAGACCATCGAGAAGTTCGCCGAACGCTACGTGATTGTCGCCGAGCGCCTGGACGGCATCGATTTCGGTCAGCGCGCGGCCCTGCTCGAGCGTTCGGCCGAGGTGGTCGTCGCCATGATCGGCCAGCTGCGCCACGGCCTGAAGATCGACCCGGTGAAGAAGCTCCGCGACCAGCTCCAGGCGCTGGAGTCCGAGGCCGACCGCCTCCTGCTCGACCCCTACCGTACGCTCTACGCCGTAGGCACCGATCCGCTGCGGGCCATTCTCGCCAAGGATCTGTTCGAGCTGGTGGAGAAGGCCGTGGACAAGTGCCGCGACGTCGGCAACGTCGTCTATTCCATCGTGCTCAAGAACTCCTGAGGGCGGCGGTCCCATGAGCATGGTTATCGCGGTCGTCCTGATCGCCCTCGCGTTCACCTATATCAATGGTTTCCACGACACGGCGAACTCCATCGCCACCGTCGTCGCGACCAAGGTACTCACGCCCGGCCAGGCCGTCCTGCTGGCGGCGGTCACGAACCTCGCGGGTGCCCTCTGGGGCACGGCCGTCGCGGCGACAATCGCTTCGGGCCTCATCGATACCGGTGTGGTGGACGTGGGCTCGCAGCTGCTGATCAGTGCGCTGCTGGGCGCCACTATCTGGAACCTCATCACGTGGTGGATGGGCCTGCCCTCGAGCTCGAGCCACGCCCTGGTCGGCGGCCTGGTCGGCGCGGCCCTGGCGGCCTCGGACGGCAACCTGCACTCGATCATCTGGTGGGAGGGCGGGGCGCACTGGTGGCTGGGCAAGGGCGTCATGCCCAAGGTCATCCTGCCGATGATCGTCTCGCCCTTCCTCGGTTTCGTCATCGGCTACCTGCTGATGGGCGGCCTCTACGCGCTGCTCGGCTTCTTTTCCAGCCGCAAGGGCCCGCTGCGCCGTTTCGGCCGCACCCCCTTCGTCAACAGCTTCTTCGGCAAGGCACAGATCGTCTCGGCCAGTGCGATGGGCCTGTCCCACGGCATGAACGACGCGCAGAAGAGCATGGGCATCATCGCCCTCGCCCTGGCCGGTGCCACGGCGGCCGGCCACTTCGACCACCTGCCGACGATCCTGCACTTCCTGCGTATCCCGCACGACCCGGCGGCGCCCGGTGGCTTCCCGATTCCGGTCTGGGTCAAGGTCGTCTGCGCGCTCACCATGGCCGCCGGCACGGCTGGGGGTGGCTGGCGCATCATCAAGACGCTGGGCCACAAGATGGTCAAGCTGCATCCGATCAATGGT
Source organism: Luteibacter sp. P4_E6 (assembly GCF_056401535.1). Classification (NCBI taxonomy): domain Bacteria; kingdom Pseudomonadati; phylum Pseudomonadota; class Gammaproteobacteria; order Lysobacterales; family Rhodanobacteraceae; genus Luteibacter; species Luteibacter sp. P4_E6. The sequence goes on from NZ_JBFUJE010000149.1 coordinate 3,209, forward strand.
TTCGCGGCCGAGGGCAGTTCGGCCGCGGTGATCCTCACCGCTTCCCTGCTCGGCGTGCCGGTGTCGACCACGCACAACGTATCGGCGTCGATCATGGGCGTCGGCGCGGCAAAGCGCTGGAACGCCATCCGCTGGTCTGTCGTCGAGCGGATGGTCTGGGCCTGGATCCTTACCCTGCCGATCACGGCGGGTATCGGTTACGGCCTGGTCAAACTCAGCCGGCTGTTCCTCTGACTCAGAGGGCGTCGGCCTCGCCGTTGACGACCTGCTCGAGCTGGTCGCCGGTCGCGCCCAGTTCTTCGATCAGGCGAGCGAGTTCGCGCTCGTCCAGGTAATCGTAAGGGCGGTTCTCGCACAGGTGCAGATAAGGCGAGCCGTCGAGGTCCGCCTCGGCGAGGTAACCCGTGCGCTGCTCCCAGTTGAAACGAAGGCAGCGTCGCGCGTCCACGCCGGCCAGCGGGCCGATCGGGGTCGACAGGCGCAGGAAGCGCAGGCCTTCGGAATCTTCCAGCTCAGCCAGGTAGATGCCCTGGTGGCGGCCGTCCGGCAACTCCAGGTCGAAGCTGATGAGGTAGGGCTCGTTCTGACGGAGCTTGTGGACGCCGCCGACATGGGAGCGGATGGCCTCGAAGTGTCGCATGGCTGTGGGTAAGGTCCGTCACGGGGGAAAGTCGATGGTACGCTCCCCGCCGTTTCCAGACATGCACGAAACGACCATGACGGATGAACTCGACGACGATGAGGCCCGCGCGCTCCGCGCGACACGGATCATCGAAGCGGTGGCGGCGATTCCGCGCGGCCGCGTGGCCAGCTACGGCGCCATTGCCGCTCGTGCCGGCTACCCGGGACGCGCCCGCCTGATTGGCCGGGTGCTGGGCGATGCGCCCAACCGGCTCGACCTTCCCTGGCACCGGGTACTGCGAGCCGACGGCCGGATCGGCATCCCTGCCGGCACACAAGGCTTTCGCGAGCAGTGCCGGCGACTCAAGGCGGAAGGCGTGACGGTGAAGGACGGCCGTGTGCCGATGAGTGCCTTCGGGCTCGACCACGACCTGGACCGCGCCATCTGGGGCTGACGCGGTGCGACTTCAGCGATAGGTGACGTCGATGACGTGCCAGGTGGCAGCGCGATCTCGCTCCAGCGCATAAGCGAACAAGCCGGCGGGGAGCTGGCGCCGTGCCGACGCGATGTCGAGCGGCCGGATGACGGCACCTACCTGGTGCCCGGACGGACAATCGAGGGTGCCATGCCGCAGCGGGCACGCCTGCTCGACGATCGCACCGCTGAAGACGATGGTGCCGCTTTCGGCACGGATGCACGGGGCGCTGCCGAGCACGGCGCAGGCCAGGCACGACACGGCAAGACACGGATGCTTCATAGACCTTCTCCACCGAAGGGCACGAACGATCGACGAGCCGCGGACAACGGGCCCGTGCTCATTACCTGCCGACTTGGCGATTAAGAACATCGCTTTCGTCCCAAATCGGCGTAGGCCTACAGCCCGTTCAGCTGCCAGCGCATCCTGATGAAAGCCCCGGTTTGTTAGCATGGCGGCATGCAGTCCCAGGCCCACGATCTCCTTCATTCCGTTTTTGGTTACCCCGAGTTCCGCGGCCAGCAACAGGCCATCGTCGAGGAGGTCGCCAACGGCGGCGACGCACTCGTCCTGATGCCTACGGGCGGCGGCAAGTCGCTGTGTTTCCAGATTCCCGCCCTGATGCGCCACGGCACGGGCATTGTCGTGTCGCCGCTCATCGCCCTCATGCAGGACCAGGTCGACGCACTGACCGAGGCCGGCGTGCGTGCCCGCTACCTCAACTCCAGCCTCGATTCGGCCACCCAGCGCGAGGTTGAGGAGCTGCTCCTCGCCGGCGACCTGGACATGCTCTACGTCGCGCCGGAGCGTCTGTTGACCGGGCGTTTCCTCGGCTTGCTCGACCGCATCCCGATTGCTCTGTTCGCTATCGACGAGGCGCATTGCGTATCCCAGTGGGGTCACGACTTCCGCCCCGAATATCGTGAACTGGCGATACTCCATGAGCGCTTCCCGGAAGTGCCGCGCATCGCGCTCACGGCGACGGCGGACGACCGCACGCGCGAAGAGATCGTTGAAAGGCTTGGACTACACGCAGCGCGTCGCTTCGTCTCGAGCTTCGATCGTCCCAACATTCGCTATCGCGTCGCACCCCGGCAGAACGCGCGGCGGCAGCTGCTGGATTTCCTCGATGCACATCGGGGCGAAGCCGGCATCGTGTATTGCCTGAGYCGCCGCAAGGTGGACGAAACGGCCGCATGGCTGGTGGAGGCGGGCGTCGAAGCCCTGCCGTACCACGCCGGTCTCGATGGCGACATGCGTACGCGTCACCAGCAGCGTTTTCTTCGCGAGGACGCCGTGGTCATGGTAGCGACCGTGGCCTTCGGCATGGGTATCGACAAGCCCGACGTGCGCTTCGTCGCTCACCTGGACCTTCCACGCAGCATGGAGGGTTACTACCAGGAGACCGGTCGTGCCGGTCGCGATGGACTGCCGGCCGAGGCATGGATGGTCTACGGCCTCGGTGACGTCGTCACCATGAGCCAGATGATTTCGCAGTCCGAAGCAGGCGACGATCGCAAACGCATCGAACGCCTCAAGCTCGACTCCCTGCTCGGTTTTGCCGAGGCCACGCGTTGCCGCCGGCAACTGCTGCTCGAGGCCTTTGCCGAGGTCTACCCCCAGCCCTGCGGCAATTGCGACAACTGCCTGGTGCCGCCCACCACGTGGGACGCCACGCTCGCTGCGCAGAAAGCGATGTCCTGCATCTATCGCAGTGGCCAACGCTACGGCGCAGGGCATCTCATCGAAATTCTTCGTGGCGAAGCCGGCGAGCGCGTGCGCGACCTGCGCCACGACCAGCTCACCGTATTCGGCGTCGGCGCGGACATGGATGCCACGCAGTGGCGGTCGGTGTTCCGCCAGCTGCTGGCAGCCGGTCTTATCGAAGCCGATCCCGAAGGGTATGGAACGCTGCGCCYGTCACCGACCAGTGGCCCGGTGCTGAAGGGCGAGCGCAAGGTGTGGCTGCGAGAGGATGCGCGGCCGGCCAAGGGGCGTCGCAGTTCACGACCCTCGCCGGCCACCACGGGTGGGTCGCTTGGCATCGAGGAAATCGAGCAACCGCTGTGGAGCGAATTGCGCAGGGTGCGCTCGGAACTTGCCAAGCAACATGGCGTGCCCGCGTACGTCATCTTCCACGACGCGACCCTGCTGGCGATGCTACGCGCGCTGCCGGCAAACGAAGACGAACTGGGTTCGATCAGCGGTGTGGGCGAGAACAAGCTCAAGCGTTACGGGAAGGATTTCCTCGCGGTGCTGACGGCAAGTGGCGCCTGAGGTAATTCTCAACCCCGCGTCATATATGCAAAAAATGTCCGGATTCGCTTGCATGCCCCGGCTGTCGTCCCCAATCTTGAGGGGCTGACCCGACATCAAAGCGACGAGGGTGCATGCCGTGTCTTCGGGGCACGGCCAACGACGACTCAGGGAGCCGCCCATGCACGACGCCACGCCACTCATCGCCACCATCGTTGGCGGACTTGTCCTCGCTTTCATCTTCGGCGCCATCGCCAACCGCCTTCGACTCCCTGTCCTCGCCGGCTATCTCGTTGCCGGCGTCGTGGCCGGGCCGTTCACTCCCGGCTACGTGGCTGACGCAGGGATCGCCCAGGAACTGGCCGATCTGGGCGTGATCCTGCTGATGTTCGGTGTGGGGCTGCACTTCTCCCTGAAGGACCTGCTCTCGGTCAAGGCAATATCCATCCCCGGCGCCGCCGTGCAGATGGGTGTCGCTACCGGCCTGGGCATGCTGCTCGGCTGGGCCCTGGGCTGGCCGCTTGCGCAGGGCTTCGTCTTCGGCCTGGCCCTGTCGGTGGCGAGCACGGTGGTTCTGCTGCGGGCGATGGAAGAACGCCGGCTGCTCGACAGCGATCGCGGCCGCATCGCCGTCGGCTGGCTGATCGTCGAAGATCTCGCGATGGTGCTGGCGCTGGTGTTGCTGCCAGCGATCGGTGGCTTCCTCGGCTCGGACAAGGGTGGCGCGACGCCGTCGATGGGCGAGCTGTTCGAGACCGTCGCGTGGACCGTTGGCAAGGTGGTGGTGTTCGTCGCCCTCATGCTCATTGTCGGCAAGCGTGTCATTCCCTGGACGCTGCAGGCGGTGTCGGCCACGGGGTCGCGCGAGTTGTTCCGTCTCGCCGTGCTGGCCATGGCCCTCGGTGTCGCTTTCGGCGCCGCACACCTGTTCGACGTCTCGTTCGAACTGGGCGCCTTCTTCGCCGGCATGATGATGGGCGAGTCGAAGTTGTCGCAGCAGGCAGCCGAGGAGACCCTTCCGCTGCGTGACGCGTTTGCCGTGTTGTTCTTCGTCTCCATCGGCATGCTGTTCAACCCGCATATCCTCGTCGAGCATCCGTGGGTCGTGCTGGCCGCCTGCCTGATCATCATCATCGGCAAGTCGGCCGCCGCGTTCGTCATCGTGCGGGCCTTCGGGCGGCCGGTGAAGACGGCGCTGACGATCGCCACCAGCCTCGCGCAGATCGGCGAGTTCTCCTTCATCCTCGCTGCGCTCGGTGTGTCGGTGGGCCTGATCAGTGCTCAGGCGCGCGACGTGATCCTCGCCGCGGCCATCGTCTCCATCCTGGTCAATCCGCTGCTCTTCGTGGCACTGGATCGCTGGATTGCGAAGCACGATGCCGATGCACCCGAGCAGCATCCGGCGGCGAAGGGCGGGCATACGGTGCTGGTCGGTTTCGGTCGTGTCGGGCGGCGCGTGTTTGCCGAACTGCGTGCGGCCGGCGCACGCGTGCTGGTAATCGAGACCGATGAGGATGCCGTGCGTTCCCTGCGTGAATCGGGCGACGCGGACGTGGTCATCGGCAATGCCGCCGCGGCCCTGGTGCTTGCCGAAGCCAACCTCACCGGCGCGCGGTCCCTGATTGTCGCTGTGCCGGATCCGTTCGAAGCCGGGCAGGTGGTGCGTGCGGCCCGACAGCTCCGCGCCGATTTGCCCATCGTGGCTCGCGCGCACTCACAGGAGTGCATGGATCATCTGGCCGGGCTCGGTGCGAGCAAGGTCATCTACGGTGAGCAGGAACTTGCGCATAGCCTGTTCGAGGCAGCGCGAGGCGATCGTGCGCCGGTCGCCTCATCGGGTCATTGATCGCTACGCGGTTCTAACGTCCCGGCGGCTACCGTAAACGGAATTGCGCCCCCGCGACGAGGACTCCATGGCATCCCTGATCGAAGACTACGCGATGCTCGGCAATTGCCGCAGCGCCGCCCTTGTAGCACGTAACGGTTC
>NZ_JBFUJE010000150.1:0-8510 GCF_056401535.1 Luteibacter sp. P4_E6
CGAGCCGTTCGGTGCGTACTCAAAGAAATTCAAGTCGATCGACCAGCTGCCCGACGGCGCCAACGTGGTGATCCCGAACGATCCGAGCAACAACAGCCGCGCCCTTCTGTTGCTTGCCAAGCACGGCCTGATCACGCTGAAGAACCCGAACGATCGCCTGGCCACCCTGAAGGATGTCGCGACTAATCCCAAGAACCTCAAGTTCCGTGAGCTCGAGGCAGCCATGCTGCCGCGCGTGCTCGACGAAGTGGATCTGGCCCTGATCAACACCAACTACGCCCTCGCCGCTGGCATGAACCCGGTGAAGGACGCGCTTCTGATCGAAGACAAGGATTCGCCGTACGTGAACTTCCTCGTCTCGCGCCCGGACAACAAGGACGACCCGCGTGTTCAGAAGCTCGCCGCCGCCCTCACCTCGCCCGAGGTGAAGGCGTTCATCGAGAAGAACTACAACGGTGCGGTGCTGCCGGCGTTCTGAGCCGGTAGGCCGAACACCTTGCGCAGGTAGGACACGTACTCCGCATCGTCGCTCATGTTCTTCCCCGGCGAATCCGACAGCTTTGCCACGGGCTGACCGTTGCAGCGGGTCATCTTGATCACGATGTTGAGGGGCGCGGGGCCAACGTCGTTGGTCAGGTTGGTACCCACGCCGAAGGAGAGCTGGCAGCGGCCCTCGAAATGCGAGTAGAGGTCCATCACCCGCGGAACGTCCAAGCCGTCGCTGAAGACCAGGGTCTTCGAACGGGGATCCACACGGTTGTGTACGTAGTGCGCGAGCACGCGGTCGCCCCACACGAAGGGATCGCCCGAATCGTGGCGCGCACCGTCGAACAGCTTGCAGAAGTACATGTCGAAATCGCGCAGGAACGCATCCAGCCCGTAAACATCGGATAGCGCGATGCCAAGGTCGCCCCGGTACTCGCGAGCCCATGCCTCCAGCGCGGCAGTCTGCGAATCACGCAGCCGCGGGCCCAGCGACTGGAACGCCTGCAGGTACTCGTGGGCCATGCTGCCGATCGGCACCAGCCCCTGGCGCATCGCGAACCAGACATTGCTGGTACCGGCCAGGTGGGTACCCCACTCGGCTTTCATGATCTGCAAAGCCTCTTCGTGCCATGCGCGCGAGAAGCGTCGGCGCGTGCCGTAGTCCGCGATGCGGACGCGCTCGAAGCCCTTCGTGTCGCGCAACAGGGCGATCTTCGCGCGCAAGCGCGCCCTGCCCTCGTCGAGATCGGCCTCGGGATGGTTCGCCGCGAAATACAGCTCGTTGACGATCGCGAGCAAGGGCACTTCGAACATGATCGTGTGCAGCCACGGCCCGACGATGACGATATCGATCTCGCCTTCGTGCTCCGTCGACGGCGAGATGGTCACGTAACGGGCATTGAGATGGAACAGGCCGAGGAAGTCGACGAAGTCGCTGTCGATGAAACGCAGCGTACGCAGATACGCGAGTTCTTCATCACCGAATCGCAGGGAGCACAGATGGTCGAGCTCTTCGTGGATGCGTGTCACCAGCGGTACGAGGTCCACCCCCGGCGTACGGCAACGGAAGCGATATTCCACCTGCGCTGCGGGATACTGATGCAACACCACCTGCATCATGGTGAACTTGTAGAGGTCGGTGTCGAGCAGCGACTGGATGATCATGCGGTAGCGCCCGTGAGTGCGATCTGCTTGTTTACCGCGTCGATGAACGGCTGTGGGCCCGGCCAGGCGGTAATGCGCCCGAGCTTCTTGCCGCGGTGGAACAGGAAGAAGGCGGGAATACCGTGCAGGCCGAAGCGCGTGCCCATCGTCGGATCGTCGTACACGTTGTCGTGAAGCCAGCGCACCGCCGGCCAGACGAAGCGTTCGCTCGTCAGCAGGATCTGCCGCTTCGCGATATCGCAGTTCGGGCAATCGCGGCCCCAGAGAAAGAGGATGGCAATGCGGTTGTCGTCCGCGGCGAGGTCGGCGTCGAGATCCGCGTTGACGACGCGCGTCATCGGGAAACGCTCGAAGAACTCGGGAACGGTGGTGTCGGCCATGGGTAAATCCGTGATCGGGTCGAAGCCCCGACATGGGGTCGCAAGGGCGATAATCCGAGGGTACCGCGACAATGACGCAGCTACCGCTCCTTCCGGACCAGGGCCGATGAATTGACATCCTGTGGGCGCCGCGACACCTTGTCGCCTCGTAAAGCCAGAAGGACCCCGCCGTGCGCCTGCTGACCGGATTGCTGTTCGCCCTCTGCACCACGCTGTGCCAGGCCGCCACGCTTACCATCGACACGGGCCAGGGAAAGCGCTCGCTCACCACGGAGCAGCTTCTCGGCCGGGCGGACGCACGAGATCTCAGCGTACCGGACGACGTGTCCTATCACCGCACGATGTCTTATCGCGCCATTCCGATGAAAGCGCTGCTGGACGGTGTTGCGTCAGGCGCGCACCTGCAGTTCACGGCCCTCGATGGCTTCACCGCGGAGATTCCCGCCAGCCTGATCCTCGATACCCACGGCGCGGAAGCCTGGTTGGCCGTGGAGCCACCTGGCAAGTCCTGGCCTTCGCTCGGCGACGGCAAGCCCAGCGCCGGCCCGTTTTATCTGGTCTGGTTGCATCCGGAAGCCGGCCACATCGGCACCGAGCAATGGCCGTATCAGGTCGCTTCGATTCGCGTACTTGGTGACCCGGCCAGCCGCTTCCCGGCCATGCGACCCGCGCCGGGGCTCGCCGCGAACGACCCCGTCACGAAGGGCTTCGCCGTCTTCCAGCGCAATTGCATCACTTGCCACACGCTCAATGGCCAGGGCGATGCGAAGCTCGGCCCCGACCTCAACATCCCCCACAGCCCCACGGAATACCTGCGCGACGACATGCTGCGCACCCTCGTGCGCAACCCGCAGGATATGCGCCACTGGCCGCAGGCGAAGATGCCCGGCTTCGACCGGCAGACACTCTCCGACGCCGACCTCGACGACCTCGTCGCTTACCTCAAGCACATGGCCACCCGAAAGGTCCACTGAGCCAGCTTTTGTAGGAGCCGATTCATCGGCGATGGGCGCTCGCAGCGGCCTGGCCCGCTGCCGCGGGATCGCCGATGAATCGGCTCCTACCGATCGTGAGCCAGGGCCTGCAGTTGCCGGGTCCGCTCATCAGGAGCCAGCTTCGCCAGTGCCGACACCTTCGCGAAGAACACCGGCCACGCCCTGCCCGACTGCTCGAACAGCGTCGCGAACGACGAGGTCCACGTGTCGTACAGGCCGAATGGCAGCAATGAAGCATTGTTCAACGGCCGCGCCATCCAGCGGTCGTAGCGATGATCGCCGCCCGCCTCACCCGCACGCCACGCCAGATAGCGCCCGCGAAAGTCCTCGAACTCCTCGGCCTTGGCGACGCGCTTGGCATCGTCCGCCCATGGCTGCGCATAGATCGCCTTGAGCCGGTCGCGCAGCGCGAGCACCTGACCGGTAAATGCGTGATCCAGCGCGTCACCCTTCTCGTCGGGCGGCGGTAACTGGCGAGCCGCGCGCCATTCGCGCACGCCTTCCTGCTCGACGAAATTCGCATACGACTCGTTGAACGACGAATCGTCTTTCACGTAGATCTTCTGGTGCGCCAGCTCGTGGAAGATCGTCCCGACGAGTTCATCGTCGTCCCAGCGCATCATGCTGCTCAGGATGGGATCGGCGAACCAGCCCAGCGTGGAGTACGCGGGCACCTCGCCCAAGGCGACGTCATGCCCGAGGGCCTTTTCGCGCGCCGCTTCGCTATCGGCAAGATCCTTGCGGAAGAAACCCCGATACGCCACACATCCCGCGATCGGAAAGCAATGCGTCACCGCCGATACCGAGAGCTCCGGCGTGGCGAACACGTTCCACGCCACCCACGGCCGATCGAGCTGGACGTAGTAGGTATAGCTGCGGTTATCCGGCAGGTCGAGTTGCTTCGAGGCGAAACGCCGAGCCTCCAGCGCAAGCTCGAGCCGCTGGCGGGTTTTGTCGGGCGTCTTCGGATCGGCCACGACCTTGTCGATGGAGCGGCGTTGCGCKAGCAACGCCGCCTGTCCATGGGTCACGTGCGCGTAGTAGCCGAGCGAGCGGCAACCGGCGAGTACGGTGATCAGGGCAAGGAAGGCATAGCGCATGCGTGCATTGTGCCTGCATCGTGCCTGGCCTTCCCGACCTCAATCGTTCGAACCGCCCGTCATCGACTCCAAAACACCATCACGCCGGATCAGCCCGTGCATCAGGGCGGCACCCATATGCGCCAGGAAGGTCAGGAAGAACAGCCATGCCAGATACCGATGCGCTTCGCGGAGCCAGGCATACAGTGCCGGACCGGCGGGCAGGATCGGCGGCAGTTGGAAACCGGACCATAGCGTCACCGGGAAGTTGCCCGCCGAGAGCATGCCCCAGCCGATCAGCGGCATGGCGATCATCAAGCCATAAAGCATCCAGTGCGAACCGTGCGCGGCGAGCCTCTGCCACTCGGGCATGTCCGCCGGGAGAGGCGGCGCCTTGTGCGTGAGGCGGAAGCCGAGCCGGATCAAGGCCAGGATAAAGATCGTGATGCCCAACGGCCGATGGATAGACAGCAGCCATTCGTGCTTCGCCTCGACGCTGGTCACCATGCCGGCGCCGACGAAAAGCATCGTGAGGATCAGGATCGACATCAGCCAGTGCAGCGCACGGGCGAAGGGGTGGAACGTGTCGACGCGGCTCATCGCTGATCCTCCTTCGGATGGGCGGTGCCGGGAAGATGACCTTCCTCACCGGTACGACGCAGATAAGAAACCGCGTACGCCGCCGAACGCGCGACGATGATGGGATCGCCCGAAATCTCGATACCGCGCGGAAGGATGGTCGGATCGTAATTGACGTCGCGGCAAGGGCCGTTCGCCTGCGGCTGGGTGCTGTCGATCACGACGAYGCCCGCGTCGATCGTCTGGCGGTCGTCCGGCCAGGCCTTCGTCGCATCGTCAACCGGGTCGCCGGGTGCGGCGAGGATCATCCGCAGGTGCCAGCGCACCGGCCCCTGGGCCAGGCGCCGGGTCAGGTCGGCATCGAGGTAGTCGGTGTCGCTGGCCGCGGGTCCGCCATCACCCGTCGCCGGGGTCTCCGGCACGACCTTCCAGCGGACGGCATGGCGTTGGCCGCTGGCGTCACGCAGGTAGAACGCGTTGATGCTCTGGTAAGTCTCATCGACATAACTGGGCGCCGGCTTGGCCGTCTTGATCCAACCAAGGAACGGACCCGTTTCCGGGTGGCTCATGAAGAAGGCTTTGGCCTTGTCCGGGTTCGGCTTGCCGGTGGCCGGATCAGGGCTGGTCGCCACGGTCAGGTCATAGAACGCTTGAGGCGTGGAGACCGGGAATACCGGCATGGCGTTCATGCCGGTCCGCCACTGTTCGCCGTCGGCGAGGTCGAAACGCAGAGCGAAGCTGCGGATCGGAACGCTGCTGTCGGCGGCATAGGGGTTGCCTCCCGGAAGCGCCAGGCGCCCGACCACAGGGGTGCGGCCACCGGCGAACAACGGGGACGATGAGTACTTGGCCAGCGCGCCGCTGGCCTCGAAGTAGCCACCGACGCAGATGCCCTTGGCATGGTTGCGACGAAAGCCGGGATGGTCGCCCCCACTGGCCTGCAGCGCGTTGATGATCCGTTTAGGGGTGAGGCGCGCCGGGGTAAGCCAACCGCCGACATAGGCGAACGCACCAGCGACAACTACAACAACAAGGCCTATCAGTGCCCAACGCCCGGCCAGGTTGGCCGGTGGGGGTCGCTTCTTGGGTTCTTGCATGGTCCTGCTCCTTCCTCGCGGGATCGCGTTTCAAGTGTGGGACGTACGCCCACGACTTTTATTCCCTTCCGGGGGAATAATCTCCCCCGAACGGCGTCTGACAGTCATGGAACGCCCAGGTACGAGGCCCGGCATGTCCGACCCGCGAATCGACGAAGCCCTTCGCCCGATGCTGCCGCGCCTGCGGCGCTTCGCGCTATGGCTCGCCCGCGATCCCCATGCGGCGGACGATCTGGTTCAGTCGACAGTCGAGCGCGCCCTGTCCAAATGGGCGTCGCGCCGTGAAGACGAGAGTCTGCGCGCGTGGCTGTTCGCGATCTTGTATCGCCTGTTCCTCGACGGAAAGCGCCGGGCCAGCCGTTACGCCCTGTTGCTGGGCAGCCTGCGCGAGGAGGAGCCGACCTGGCCCTCGGCCGAACGCGTCGCCATCGCGAACTCCACGCTCGCCGCCTTCGCGGCGTTGCCGGTGGAACAGCGCAGCCTGCTGCTCTGGATCACGGTCGAGGGCATGAGCTACCAGGACGTGGCCGATATCCTCGAGATACCCATCGGCACGGTCATGTCACGCCTCTCCCGCGCCCGCCGCGCCCTACGCCTGCTCGGCGAAGGCGGCGCGGAAACCCCTCCCCTGCGACTGCTGAAATGAACACCACGCCCCCCAGCGAACACGACATCCATGCCTACGTGGACGGCCACCTCGACGGCGCACGGCGCGGCGAAGTGGAGCGCTACCTGAGCCGTCACCCCGAACGAGCCGAGGAGGTTCACGCATGGCGACAGGACGCCCAGCAGCTGCGTACGCTGCTGGCCGGTGACCTCGGTACGACACCCGCGCAGGATGCAGCCATGGACCCGGTGGTCATCCGTACGCAGCGTCACGGCCGTCGCATGGCACGGGCCGCCATGGCCGCGGGGCTGGTCCTGTGCCTGGCCCTGGGCGGCATCGGCGGCTGGGTGGCCCGTGGCATGGGTAACGGCAGCTCGGCGCCGATGGCCGACGCCATGCAGGCCTACCAGCTACTCGCCGTCGATCACGGCGTGGGCATGGATATCACCACCGGCAATGAAGGCGACCTGCGGGCGTGGCTGGCCGGGCGCGTCGGTGCCACCGTGCACCTGCCCGACCTTGCCGACGCCGGTTTCCGGCCGATGGGCGGAAGGCTCTTTGCCACCGACCAGGGCCCGGCTGCGATGGTCCTGTACGACGACGGCAACGGACATACGGTGAGCTTCTACGTACGCCCACCCGGCGCCGCCCGGCACCTGCTGCCCCGCGGCGAGCGCGAAGACAAYGGCCTGCTGGCCAATTACTGGTCGGATGGCTGGCATAACTACGCCGTGGTGGCGCTGGCCGACGCGGCAGGCCGCGCCGCCGCACAGCGCGTCGTCATCAAGTCAATCTGACGCACGTCCTGCTCTCGTAGGAGCCGATTCATCGGCGAATGGGTGCTSGCGRYAACSTKGCCYGCTGCCGCGGGATCGCCGATGAATTGCAGTGGTCAAGCTTTTCTGGACACCGGTGTAGGAGCCTGAGCCGCCAGTTGCTCGAAGAGCACTGGCGGGATGTCGTTTAGTCGCGAGTGTTGCCGTTCTAGGTTGTAGTAGATCAGAAAGTCGGTCAGCTCCTTCTCGGCCTCGGCGATAGATGCGTAGCCTCCTTCAGGTACCCACTCGTACTTGAGCGTCTTGAAGATCCTCTCGATCACGGCGTTGTCCCAGCAGTTGCCCCGCCGGCTCATGCTCTGCCGGACCCCGCAGCGTGCCAGGAACGCCACGAAGCGATCGGAGGTGTACTGGCAGCCTTGGTCGGAGTGGAAGATCACGCCGGCCGGAGGCCGGCGCATCTCCAGGGCCATCGCCAGCGCCTCTTCCGGCAGGCGTGCATCGGCGTGTCGCCCCCACGACCAGCCAATCACCCGGCGAGAAAAAAGATCCATGACGAAGGCCACGTAAAGCCACTGTCGGCCGACTTTCAGCTGCGTGATATCGCCGGCCCAGGCGASGTTTGGCTCGACCGGATCGAAGTCGCGGTCAAGGCGGTTGGGAGCGACGACCGACGGTTTGGTCAGCCGTTTGTAGTGCTCGTAACGACGCCGACGCTTCGGAAGGGCCAGCCGACGAAGCAGACCGGCCGCCTTGCAGCGACCCACGCGCAGGCCCTGGGCGCGCAGCCCGGCGGACAGGCGACGCGACCCGATCGTATGGCGACTCTTCGCGTGCAATGACCTCACCGCTCGCTCCAGCACCGGCTCGACCGGACGCGGCGGCGTCGCCTTCCGGTGCGCGTAATAGCTGCTGCGAGGTACGTCCAATAAGGTGCACGTGCGACGGATGGACAGCTTCCCTTTCACCTTCTCGACGATCTGCGCCGCTTGCCGAGCAGTCGTTCCATGTGAAAGGGCAGCTGTTTTTTTAGGACGGCTTTCTCCGCTTCTAACGTCGCCACCTGTTCGCGAAGCGCCGCCAGCTCGGCCTCGTACCTAGCCACCTGCTCGGGCGTCGGTGGCGGCGTGGCACGCAGCTGCCGCTCCTGCTCGACCCAGCGCCGCAAAGCCGTCGGGCCAAGCCCAAGCAGCCCGCACACGGCAGGCACGGAGCGGTTCTCATCCAGTACTAAACACACCGCCCGGCGCTTGAGCGCCGGGTCGATCGGTCGATATCCCATGATTCACCTCGGTAGGGATTTTGCTCCTACATGGGTGTCCAGGAAAATTAGACCACCGCAAATCG
>NZ_JBFUJE010000151.1:0-8507 GCF_056401535.1 Luteibacter sp. P4_E6
GTACCTGAAGGAGGCTACGCATCTATCGCCGAGGCCGAGAAGGAGCTGACCGACTTTCTGATCTACTACAACCTAGAACGGCAACACTCGCGACTAAACGACATCCCGCCAGTGCTCTTCGAGCAACTGGCGGCTCAGGCTCCTACACCGGTGTCCAGAAAAGCTTGACCACTGCAATTCATCGGCGAAAGCGCTGGACTCAGTCTTTGTCCTGATCGGACTCCTGCACCCCGATCAGGCGATCGTCATAACACCGATCGCCGCAACGGCGATCGCGAGACCTAGCCAATTCAACCACGACAACTTCTCGCGGAATGCCAGCGCACCGACAAGTGCGCCGAGCAACACGACACCCAGATTCATCGACGCGAACGCCAGCGACGGATCATTCGGCAGCGCCTGATGGCCGCGGATGTAGAACAGGATGTTGGCGAAGTTGGCCGCACCGAGGACCACGCCGAAACCGATGCTACGCAAGGACAACGGCGCCTGGCGGGTCAGAGCGCGCGCGAACACGGCGATCCAGCAGAGCACCAGCGCGATCAGGAACGAGGCGAGCAGGGCGCTCGGGAAGGGCGCGTGTGCCTGGGCAACCAGCTTGAAACAGATGTCGATGGCGCCGAAGCCGGCGAACACGGCGAGCGGCGCTAGCCAGCCTGCGCGTTCTACGCGCTCCTTGCGCCAGAGGATGCATGCCACGGCGACGAGTGCGAGGCCGATCCCGAGGACCTTCAACGGGACGAGCGCTTCGCCGAACAGGAGGAAGGCCGCCGCCAGCGAGAGGAACAGGGAGAGCCGCTGGGCCACGTCCGTGCGCACGATGCCGGCGCTGCTGACCGAGCGCGCGAGCATGACGAAGATGGCGGGGAGTAGCACGCCGAGCAGGATCAGCGGTACGCGTGCGTCGGACTGGAGTGCCGCCTGCGGCGTCGCACCGAGCAGCCAGACGGCAAGACCGGCCGCGACAACGTAGTTGGTGGCGACGGCCTGGACGATGTCGATGTTGGCGCGGCGTGCGAGTTTCAGCAGGACCGAGACGGCGACGCTGAAGGCGACGGCGAGGAGGATGTAGAGCATGGGGGTGGGTTACGCGGTGGGGCGAGACTGAGAAGTTTCGCACAGAGCATCGCCGCTGAAGCGGCTCCCACAGGGGCATCGCCGCTGAAGCGGCTTGTGTCTTTGCGTCGGCGTAGGCTTCGGGGTGAGAGCGGAGTGCGGCAAGCCCGCTAGCGGCGGTGCTGCGAGCACGTGTGGGAGCTGGGGCTGCCGCACTCCCTCCACCAATAGCCCGAACAGTTGCCCGAGTCGTACCTCGAAATCACAAGCCGGGGCATGGTGGAGGTGCTCTCACTTCCGATCGTACTCCGGAGTGAAATCATGAGCATCCATGTAGGAATCGACACCGGTAAATCCATGTTGGACGTGGGTTTTTTTCCTGGTGAGCGCTGCGAACGCTTCGCCAATACGGCCGAAGGCCATCGCGCGTTACTGCTCGCGCTGGCGCCCCTGGAGGTCCCCCACATCGCTATCGAAGCGACGGGCGGCTATGAGCGAGGGATCATCGATGCGCTGGCTCAGGCCGGTTATTGCGTCACCCGCCTGGCGTCGCATCGCGCCTCGGCTTACTCGCGAGCCATGGGCCGGTTTGCCAAGAGTGACACCCTCGACGCCCAGATCCTGGCGCGTATGGCGGCGAATATCACTCCACAACCGTACGAGATGCCGTCGCCCGAACGCGGCGAACTGGCCGAACTGGTGCGGTGCCGGTTGCAGATGGTCAGCCAGCGTGACGACAACGGTCGACGTCTGAAGCAGACGCAGCTGGCTGCAGCCCAGCACGCGCTGTGCGGCATGATCGAGGCGGCCAGTACGCAAATCCGTGAGCTCGACCGGCGTATCGCGAAAGCCACGAAGGCCGTCGATCCTGCCTCACGGCTGCGCGAAGTGCCGGGTGTCGGGCCCGTCGTAGAAGCGACCCTGATCGCGTACCTGCCCGAGCTGGGACGGCTCACACGACAGCAGATCGCCGCGCTGGTGGGCGTGGCGCCTTACGTCGACCAGAGTGGTTGCCGTGACGGTGCCAGGCGCGTACGCGCCGGCCGATGGATCGTCCGGCGCGCGTTATACATGGCCGCCTGGGCCGCCGTCAGAGCAAAAGGAACAGCCCTGGGCGAGCGTTACCGCGCCCTGCGGGCGCGGGGAAAAGTAGCCAAGGTGGCCATCGTTGCCTGCATGCGATGCCTGATCACGGCCATCAATGCGATGGTCCGTGATCAGGCCGGATGGCGGCATGGGGCGGCTGTCTAAAAAAGACAGTTGCTCCCACATAAAGCCGGCTCCTACCGGGCAGGGGCGCGGGCGGCGTAAGCGTTAATCGCGGAAATTATCGAACTGCAGCGGCAGTTCCACGTCCGCCTTGCGCAACAGCGCCATTGCGGCCTGCAGGTCGTCGCGCTTCTTTCCGCTGACGCGCACCTTGTCGCCGTTGATCTGCGCTTCCACCTTCAGCTTCGCTTCCTTCATCGACGCGATGAGCTTCTTCGCGATCGGCTGCTCGATACCCTGCTTGATGGTGACCTTCTGCCGGGCCTGGGCGAGGTTCGACTCCGGCTTGCCGACATCCATGGCGCGGACGTCGATATGGCGCGCCGAAAGGCATTCGCGAAGGATGGGCATCAGCTGCTCGAGCTGGAATTCGTTGTCCGCCTTCAGCGTGACGGTGCTCTCTTCCAGCTCCATGCCGGCCGAGGTGCCTTTCAGGTCGAAGCGGCTCGTCACCTTGCGGTTGGCCTGGTCGATGGCGTTGGTGAGTTCGTGCTTGTCGACTTCCGAAATGATGTCGAAGGAGGGCATGACGGGGATCCCAAAGTCGTGGCGAGGTCAACAAGTTTACGCGAGGGCGGTACCATGTGTGTTTGCGCGACGGAAAACCCAGCATGGAATACGACGTCCTCGTCATCGGGGCGGGCGCGGCAGGCCTGATGACGGCCATCGTCGCGGGCGGCCGCGGCAAGCGCGTGCTGGTGGTCGACCACGCCAATCGGGCCGGCAAGAAGATCCTGATGTCCGGTGGCGGGCGCTGCAATTTCACCAATACCGCCACGACGCCGGCCAATTTCCTCTCGGCGAACCCGCATTTCTGCAAGTCCGCGCTGGCCCGCTATACGCCGTGGGACTTCATCGCGATGGTCGACAAGCATGGGATCGCCTGGCACGAGAAGTCCCCGGGGCAGCTGTTCTGCGACGATTCCTCCAAGCAGATCGTGCGCATGCTGCTCGATGAATGCACGGCGGCCGGGGTTCGCGTCGAGATCAACTGTGCGGTGTCCCGTCTGCGCGCCACCGACACCGGTTTTGGCTGCGATACACCGCTGGGCCACGTGCGGGCTGCGTCCGTGGTGGTAGCCACCGGCGGGCTGTCGATTCCGAGCCTGGGCGCCACCGGCTTCGGCTACGAGCTGGCAAAGCAGTTCGGCCACGCCATCTTGCCGCTGCGCGCGGGCCTCGTGCCGCTGACGCTGAGCGGCAAGCACCAGGAGCGCTTCGAAGGCCTCGCTGGCGTGGCACTGCCCGTGGAGGCTGCGGCCAACGACGCAAGTTTTCGCGATGCGCTGCTCTTCACTCATCGTGGCCTCAGCGGCCCGGCCATCCTGCAGATCTCCTCGTACTGGGAGCCGGGCACCGACCTTCGCGTAGACCTGCTGCCGGGCATCGACGCCGCGGAGGCGCTGCTGGCAGCCCGTGACGAGCGTCCGCTCGCCGAACTCAAGACCGTGCTCGCCACCTTGCTGCCGCGGCGCCTGGCCGAGCGCCTGTGCGAAATCTGGCTGCCGAATCGTCCCATGCGGCAATACCGTGACGCCGAGTTGAAGGACATCGGCGCACAATTAGCCAGTTGGCCGGTCGTGGCCAGCGGTACCGAGGGCTATCGCACGGCCGAGGTCACCCTCGGCGGCGTGGATACCGACGAGGTCTCGTCGTCCACCCTGATGTCCAAACGCCAGCCCGGCCTCTATTTCGTCGGCGAAGTGCTCGATGTGACGGGGCACCTGGGTGGCTATAACTTCCAATGGGCCTGGGCCTCCGGCAATGCCGCTGGCCTGGCCGTCTGACGCGGAGCAACGTATGCGGATCGGTTTTATCGGACTGGGCAACATGGGCACCGGCATGGCCGGTACCCTGATCAAGGGTGGCCACGAGCTGACGGTATGGAACCGCTCGGCGGACGCGGCGAAGCCGCTGGCGGAGCAGGGCGCGAAGGTAGCCGCCAAACCCGTGGACGCTGCCACCGGCGCCGAGGTACTGCACAGCATGCTGGCCAACGACGCCGCCGTGCGCGAGGTCATCCTCGACAGTGGCGTGCTCGATGCCTTGCCGAAGGGCGCTGTCCACGTGAACCACGCGACCATTTCGGTTGCGCTGGCGCAGGAGTTGATCGCGGCGCACGAGAAACGCGGTCTCGGCTATGTCGCGGCGCCCGTTTTCGGTCGTCCCGAAGTAGCTGCCGCGGGCAACCTCAACGTCGTCGCTTCCGGCAAGCCGGACGCGGTAGCGAAGGTGCAGCCGCTGCTCGAGCTGATCGGGCAGAAGGTCTGGCCCATGGGCGACGACCCGATCCGCGCCACCATCGTCAAGATCGGCGGCAACTTCCTGATCGGTGCGGCGATCGAGAGCATGGCCGAGGCGACCACGCTGACCCGCGCCCACGGCGTCTCGGCGGCGGATTTCCTCGATGTCATGTCGAATTCGCTGTTCGCCTCGCCGATCTACAAGATCTACGGCGGCATGATCGCCGCGCAGACCTATACGCCGGCGGCATTCAAGCTGAGCCTGGGCTTCAAGGACATCGGCCTGGCCCGCGCCGCAGCCGATGCCAAGCGCGTGCCCATGCCGTTCGCCAGCGTCTTGCACGACGCCTTGCTGGAGTCCCTGGCGGCGGGTGACGGCGAGCTGGACTTCTCGGGCCTGGCCCGTGTGGCCGAGGGCAGGGCACACCTGAAGGACTGACGCCGGTAAGGATTTCGGCAAGCCTTCACAATCATTACCCCTGCGGGTCCGCGACAATCGGACCAGCACGCTGTTGTGCAGCTGAGGAGGGACATCATGACGGTAAGCTGGAAGACGGTATACGAGGGCATGCACGAGGGTCGCGCGGTCCTCGTGAAGGAATCGAACGACGGCACCTTCAAGCTCGCCACCAAGCAGATCTACCACGACGAAGGCATTGCCTACCAGGAAGGCAGTCGCTACGTGCATGTCTCGCCGGCCAGCGTCGGTGAAGAAGTCGAAGTGGAAGCGAACTCGCGCGACTCGCTCGAGGAAGCCCTGAAGGAACTGCATTTTTCGTCGGACACCGTCACCGCGATCAGCGGCAAGCTGGCCTGACGATCGAACCTGCGTTTCTGCCATGATGGGGGCTCGTTCCCCCATCCCGGTGAGCACCGTCCATGGCAGAAACGATGTCTTCGACGATGGAACGTACCGTTCCTCGCGTCCTGATGTGCGCACCCACGTTCTTCGAAGTCAGCTACGTCATCAACCCATGGATGACCGGCCACATCCACGACACGACCTCCGAACGCTCCCGCAGGCAGTGGGACGCCCTCCGCGAAACGGTGTCGCGCCATGCGGACGTCGCGCAGGAAGAGCCCGCGCAGGGCCAGCCCGACATGACCTTTGCCGCCAACGCCGGTCTGGTCTTCGGCAATACCTTCGTTCCCAGTCGCTTTCGATACGCCGAGCGTCAGGGCGAGGAAGGCCCTAACCGGGCCTGGTTCATCCGCCACGGTTTCGACATCGCGGATCTCCCTGACGACGTCTTCTTCGAGGGTGCCGGTGACGGCCTGTTCGATCGCGGCGTCTCGCGTCGCCTGTGGATGGGTTACGGTCATCGATCCGATCAGGCTGCGGCACCCGCACTGGCGCGGCTGCTCGACGTGGAAGTGCTGTCGCTGAAACTCGCCGATCCGCGCTTCTACCACCTGGACACCTGTTTCTGCCCGCTGGCGAACGGCTACACGCTGTATTTTCCGGCAGCGTTCGACGCGCCGTCATTGGCACTGATCGAGAAGCACGTCCCGCCGAGCCACCGCATCGCGGTACACGAGCACGACGCCCTCGATTTCGCCTGTAATGCGGTGAACCTGGGCAAGGTGGTGATCCTCAACCGCGCCAGCCCGGATCTGCGTTCGCGTCTGGAGGGGGCCGGGTTCATGGTGATCGAAGTCGCGCTGGACGAGTTCATGAAGTCGGGCGGTGCAGCCAAGTGCCTGACGTTGCGCCTGGATGAAGCCGTCGGCGCCTAGCCGCTGGCTTTTGTAGGAGCCGATTCATCGGCGAAGGCCGGTCGCGATGCGCCCCATGTAACCAGCGGCTTACGCCGCCTCACGCTTGTGGGTGCGTTGGGAGGCGCGAGGGGCAAGGCCCTTGGGGCCGCGGCGCGGCTCTTCGAGACGTGAAGTGGTCAAGTATTTCTAGACACCCGATAGGGTATTTTTTCGGGCCGTCAGCATCTCGTGGATGGCTGGCGGGACCTGTCCGTTGGCCGCATGCAGGCGCCGATAGTTGTAATACGACGTCAGGAAGATCGTGGCATCGCTCTCGGCTTCGTGACGGCTGTCGTAAGTCCGTTGCATCCATTCGGTCTTCAGCGTGGCAAAGACCCGCTCAGCGACCGCGTTGTCCCAGCAGCATCCCTTTCGACTCATGCTTTGGGTGATCCCTAATCCTTGCAGCCGTCGGATGAAGCCAAAGCTGTTGTATTGAGAGCCCTGGTCGGAGTGGAACATCAGCTCGCCCGAAGGCTTGCGTTCTTTCACCGCCATATCCAGGGCGGCCAGCGCCAGCTTGGCGTTGGGCTGGGTCGAGAACGCCCAGCCAACGATCCGCCGGGCATACAGATCCACCACGATGGCTAGGTACAGCCAACCCTGCCGGGTCGGCAGGAACGTGATGTCGCCGACCCAGACCTGGTTGGGCCGGGCCACGTTGAATTGCTGTTCGAGACGATTGGGGGCGGGCACCGCCGCCTTGCTCGCTCTTCGATAGGAGCGCCGGCGCACCCGCTCGGCCCACACGCCAGCCTTCTTCATCAGGGTCCGTGCGCGATATCGACCCGTCGGCATGCCTTGCCGCGCAAGCTCCGCAGCCATGCGGCGTGTGCCATAGCTACCTCGGCTCTGCCGATGAATCTGTCGGACCGAGGCCACCGCCTTCGGCTCGACAGGAACCGGCCGTTCCTCCGCGCCCCGCCCGGCGTAGTAGCTGCTGCGGGGATATTCCATGGCGTCGCAAAGCTGGGTGACAGGGTACGCCCTCTTCAGTTCGTCGATCACCGCCGTGGGCGATCGTTCTCCCGAACGAAGAAGGCGATAGATTTTTTTAGCAGTTCGCGCTCCTCCTGGAGCGTAAGCACCTGCGCCTCGAGCTCGACGATACGTCGACGGTCCTCGTCGGCCGTCCTCTGACTGCCTGGTGCCGGATTCTCCGCCTGGTACATCGCCACCCACCGTCTTAACGCGGTAGAGCCGACATCCAACATCTCACACACCTGCCGTACCGAATGGCCTTCAGCCAATATCAGATGCACGGCCTCGTCCCGCTGAGCCTGCGTAATGTCTTTGCGTCCCATGGTTCACCTCGTTCTGGCTGTGAAGCCCTCTCGGGATGTCCAGAAAGATTAGACCACCTCAACGGGCCGTAGGTCCTCTTCCGCATTCCATGTGAACTGAGCGGCCCTCAGCTTAAGCGTCCCCAAGGGCCTTACCCCTCGCGCCACCGAACGCCGAGGTTGCGTGTGGCCGAGCAAACCGCCCGCCACTCACAGCCCCGCTCTTGTAGGAGCCGATTCATCGGCGATAACCAGATCGCGACAACGCCACGACGCCCGGACACCCGTCCGGACGCCCCGCGCATCGTCCGCGGACACGTCCGGCGTTCTTGGTCGATTCGCAAAACCCGCGCAAGAATGCGCCTTGCCGTTGATTTCCACCGTTGGCACGACCGATGCAGAGGTAACTACGACTCCACCTCAAACATCGTCAAAGGACAACGACCATGAAATTCGAAACCGCCATGCTGCATACCTTCTTCGCCGCCAGCGTTTTGACCTGCCTTCTGATGCTCGGTGCGTTCGTTGCATCGCCTGCGACGCATGTGGCTTCTGCCGCGGCGTTTGTTGTGGCGGTTCGCTGAGCGGCTCGACCTCATCGTTGGTGTCGCGAGTGGTGCTTTGCATCGCGACACAAGGGCGGTTCAATCGCTCGTCCAATGATCGCAAGGCCTCATTCGTTACCTCATAGCCTGAGGGTTCGCCGCTGAAGCGGCTCCTACGAGAGCGCGGTGCGTCGGTCATTCGATACGAGGCAACAAAGCGGCGGGGCGTTCTTGCCACACGCCACCTCAACGTTCGGTGTCGCGGTCGGGTTGGCCCTTGGGGCCGCTTAAGCTGAGGGCCGCTCAGTTAACGGGCGGAGCGAGCGCGGTCCCTACGGCCCGTCTCGAAGAGC